>JBBQPV010000188.1:0-5034 GCA_038216925.1 Bdellovibrionia bacterium | reverse complement strand
ATTACATGGATCAAGAGGGGGCCTTTGCTCAGGAAACTTTGATGTGCATTCAGGCGGGACGCACATTAGAGGAAGAGAAACGTCCTCGACTTCCGTCTGATCAGTTTTATTTTAAGTCTGCTGAGGAAATGCGAAAGCTCTTCAAAGATATCCCAGAAGCCTGTGACAACACACTTGAAATTGCTTCCCGATGCGATTTGAAATTTAATTTCACCGATGAAAAGGGAAATAAGATTTATCACCTTCCTTCTTTTCCAGTTCCGGAGGGCATGACAGTCAGTGAGGAAATTAAACGGCTTTCAGAGCTCGGGCTACAAAGACGCTTTGATGAGGCCGAAACTCGGGGAGAGCCCATTCCCGATGAGAAAAAACCTGTTTACCGAGATCGACTTGCCTATGAACTTAAAGTTATCGACGGCATGGGTTTTAACGGATATTTTCTCATCGTTTCTGATTTTATTAACTTTGCCAAATCCAGTGACATTCCCGTTGGACCGGGGCGGGGATCGGGAGCGGGTTCTCTTGTTGCTTATAGCCTAAGAATCACAGATTTAGATCCACTTCCTTATAATTTACTTTTTGAAAGATTTTTAAATCCTGAGCGCGTGAGTATGCCTGACTTTGATATCGATTTTTGTCAGGATCGCCGCGGGGAAGTTATAAACTATGTCACCGAGAAATATGGATCACAATGTGTAGCGCAAATTATTACATTTGGAAAACTTCAGGCCAAGGCTTGTATCAGAGATGTTGGTCGAGCCATGGGGATCCCGTATTCTGAAGTGGATTTTATCGCAAAGCTTGTCCCAGAAAAATTGGGCATTAATCTTCACGATGCCATTGAACAAGAACCTAGATTTAAAGAAATGGCAGAGAATGATCCCAAGGTAGCCAATCTTCTTGAGACAGCCCTTAAGCTTGAAGGTATTGCCCGTCACGCTTCCATCCACGCTGCGGGAGTCATTATTTCTAATAGGCCTCTTGTAGAATATTGCCCTCTTTACCGGGGGACTGAAGGCGAAACTGTCATTCAATTTGACATGATAAATGCTGAGGGCATTGGACTGATCAAGTTTGATTTTCTAGGTTTAAAAACTCTCACTATGATCAGTAACACTTTAAAATTAATTAAGCAGAATCATCCCGAAGATGAAGACGTAAAAAAACTCTCCACTTCGTCCATTAGCCTCAACGATCCCATTATTTATGAGCTCCTCTCAAGTGGAGACACCGCTGGGGTATTTCAGTTTGAGGGTGACGGTATAAGTGATCTCATCCGTAAATTTAAGCCCAGTTCATTTGAAGACATCACCGCTATCAACGCTCTCTATCGCCCTGGTCCAATGAATATGTTGGATGAATATGTGGCAAGAAAGCATGGAAAAATAAAAGTCAGTTATCTTTTTCCCCAGTTGGAAGAAGTACTGAAAGAAACTTACGGAATTATTGTTTATCAAGAACAAGTGCAACTTATTGCAGCCAGATGCGCTAACTATTCTTTGGGTGAAGCGGATATTTTACGTCGCGCCATGGGTAAAAAGAAACCTGAAGAAATGGCCAAGCAAAAATCTAGATTTCTCAAGGGAGCAGAGGAAAATAATTTAAACCCGAAGAAAGCTGGTGAGCTTTTTGACCTCATGGCTAAATTTGCCGAGTACGGGTTTAATAAGTCCCACGCTGCGGCTTACTGTGTAGTAGCGGCACAAACAGCTTATCTTAAGGCAAGATACCCGGTTGAATTCTATGCCGCTCTCATCACCACAGAGATGGGTGATACAGACAAAGTTGTTAAATATATTAGAGACGCTGCGGATCATGACATTAAGTTAAAGGGTCCAGATGTGAACCGCTCTGATTACCACTTCACCGCTAAAGATGGGGAAGTCATATTTGGTTTGGGTGGAGTCAAAGGAGTTGGTGAGGCAGCGGTTTTTGCCATTCTAGAGGCACGGAATGCACAACCTGAGAAAAAGTTTAATTCTATTTTGGAATTTTTTGAGAGTGTTGATCTGAGGCGGGTAAATAAAAAAGTGATTGAATGCCTGATAAAAGCAGGAGCCTTTGATCAATTGAACAAAAATCGATCTCAGCTATTTGAAGGATTTGATAAATATTTAAATGTGGCAGAGGGAAAACGTAAGGATAAAGAAAAAGGGCAAGTGAGTCTCTTTGACATGGGAGATTTTCAAGAGAATAAAGCCATTGAACTTGCTGAGAAGGATGATTGGTCTCGGAGCTTGAAACTTTCTTTTGAGAAAGAAGTTTTGGGATTTTACATCAGTGATCATCCATTGAACGGGCTTGAGGGCGTTATCAAAAACCATGTCACATCAAATTTACTTGGTCTTGAAACTGTGGGGCATAAGAAAAAGGTGGCTGTAGGCGGAATTGTCAGGGAGCTTAAAGAAATAATCACTAAAAAAGGCGCACGTATGGCCTTTGGTGGGTTTGAAGATCAGACGGGTTTTGTGGAAGTGGTCATTTTCCCGGAACTTTTTGCTAAAGCGCAAATTAATTTAAAAAGTGGAAAGCCGCTAATTATTAAAGGGATTCATGAGCGAGAAAATGATGTTAGTAAAATCATTGCAGAAGAAATTTTTCTAGTGGAAAAGCTTGCCATTAACGCAAGAGAGGTGATGGTTCGGATTTCTACCTCGCACACTCAGGAAAATGATCTAGCTCTCTTAGAAAAAATTATGAAACGTCATAAGGGTGATGTTCACAGCCGCATTGATCTGAATATTTCTGAACTTAATCGAAGCGTTATTTTAGATTTGGATGCTGAATTTGGAATTTCTCCCACTGAAATGTTTTTGGAAGAAATTGAAAAGAATTTTGGTTCTCGTGTTTCTATAGTGATTACATAAAGAAGGAAAATAGCAATGCAACATAAGATGATTATCACATTGGTTTTAGTTCTCGGTTTCATGAATTTCCCACGGACAGCTTTTGGAATTGATGACGTTGTGCAGGTGACAGAAGATGGGACTAGTGCTTCAGAAATTCCGTCTGACGCCAGAACTGAATCATTAAAAACGGCCATTGAAAAAGGCACTCTGACAGTTATCACAAATTTAATTGGCGGAAAAAGAACTGAGAAAAATTTAAACGTCATTAAAGAGAAAATATTTCCGGAGTCTTCCCGTTATGTTCAATATTATAAAGCGACCGAGCCTTCAAAAAAAGGAGAGCAAACTTCTTTAGCCGTCACCATGAAGATTTCTGTTACAGCGCTGAGAGAGATTTTGGACCGGGAAGGTCTTTTATTACAGAATGATGACGTATTTGTTATTTTACCCCTTATTAAGATTTTTGAAAGACGTCCTCAAGGACGCCAATATTCTTGGTGGAAAGATGATGCCCTAAAAGCTCCAGGGGTCATGAGAGACCAGATGAAGTTTTTCTCCAACCAGTGGCAAGGCAGTGGAATGAAGGGCTACAAAGTCATTGATCCCATGTCTTCCAAATTAGACAGTGCGGTGCCGGAAAAATATAAGCATGAAAATCTCAGTGTGGAAGAGGGTATTCTCATGGCCCAAGAATTTAAGGCTCAAATAGTTCTCTTGGGAGATGCGGCCGTCATGGCAGGTGATAAGGCGGGAAAGATAAAAGCCCTTGTGAAAGTTTCTGCTTTTAACGTGGCCAATAGCCGTCAGCTTTCTGATGTGGGTAAGACTTTTGAAATTAATTTAAAAAAGGGCAATGCTGATGTGGCCATTCAACAAGTTCTCAGAGTGGCCTTCGAAGATGTGGCTAAAACTACATATTTGGAACTTCAACAAGGATTTAAAAAAGGAAGTTTTGGTTCGGCTTTAATAAATTTAGTTTTTAAAGGTGAGCTTAATTATCGAGATCTTGAAAATATTAAAAGACAAATTTTATTGAAAATCCCAGAGATCAGGACCATCCGAGAGCGCAGATTAGAGCGTGGGCGTATTGTTCTTGAAGGCGACGTGGTGGGCAGTGTGAATCAATTGGTGAAAAAGATGGAGTCTTCCAAGTTTGATAATTTTGAAATTGTCGTAGAAAATGTTACAACAGGACAAGTGGATCTACGTTGGAGTAGGGTCAAGGGGAGCTAGATGATGACAACTCAGATTTTCAAACAAAGTGCTGCTGTTCTGATGATGGGATTTTTTATTTCTAGTTGTGTGACGTCAAGTAAACGTTCCACCGATGAACCTGATCAGATGGCCATGAAATTAAAAAGTTTAAAATCTGACGGTCCTCGTAAAAGAGTCATCGTTCTTCCGGTTCTCAATGACTCCGCTGAGAAAGACCCGGCCGTTGCAAAAGCCGCCCGAGAAGTTCTTGTCTCTGGTTTAAGGCAAACCGATAATTTTATTATCCTTGATAATTCAGATATTGGTAAAGACGTTAAAAATATGAAAAAAGACGGCGCTTACGATATGGAAGAAATTTGTAAGGCGGGCGCTGAAGTTGGAGCGCTGGCGGTCATTGAGGGACGGGTGATAGAAGTGAAGGCTCGGAAAAGTGGAGATGAAGTTGGACTTCTTCGCTCTATGAAGGCTGATGTCACAGTCACAGTTGGCGCGCGAGTTTTTGCGTCTAGCGGAAAAAAAGAAGTTTTCAATGAAGTGAGATCTGCGCAAAGCTCAGAAAAAAATTACCGAGTGTTAGACCCTGATGGGAAAAAGACTTTTGCCTCTGATCCAGCATTGATCCATGAAGCCTTGGTTTCAGCGTTTAGTGGGATGATTTTACCCATCACTAAAACTATAGATAAATTATCCTGGACGGGGAGAGTGGCGTTTATTCGGGGAGAAAAAGTTTACCTGAATGCAGGGAGGCTCACTGGCTTAAACGTGGGGGATATTCTGAAAGTTCTGGAAGCTGGGGATGATATCTATGATCCTGAAACTGGATTATTTTTAGGAAAAGCTCCCGGCCGCGTAAAGGGAACTTTAGAAATTGTGAGTTATTTTGGAAAAGACGGATGTGTGGCGATTGTTCACTCCGGTTCTGGTTTTAAGGAGAATGACCGCGTTGAATTATATTAAGTTACTTTGGCAA
>JBBQPV010000187.1:0-5050 GCA_038216925.1 Bdellovibrionia bacterium | reverse complement strand
GGTCATTCCGCTGGCTGTAGTTGACGGAGAACGGGTGGAATTAGGTATGTTTTTTATAAATGGAAAAGCTTCCGGTCTCATGGTGCGGTCCGGCCACAAAGGATCCATTACTGACAATTCTGAAGATGTGATGAGACCCGTCAGGATAATTTAGCTTTACTCTCTCCAAGCCACTGAATTATATCGTCACTCTCTAGCATGGGCTTTCCGTCAATCACTAGGCAAGGGACCTGCTCATCATTTGTCATTTCCATCAAACGTTCTGCCGCCGCGCCATCTTCAATGATATCAAAATATTTAATTTTAGATTTCAAATTATTTTTTTCAATAAAATTTCTGACCTTGCGACAATAGGGGCACTGTTCCATGTGATAAAGTTCTAATTTCATTTTTTACTCCTATGGTATTTCCTTAAATTCATTAAAGGTTTTGGCTTTTAAAGTGGGATTAGATTTTTTTTGATCCCTAATAGTTGCATACGGCACAGGCCCGTAGTCATGCCCGGGATACACAGTTAGATTCTCTGGCAAAGATTTTATTTTCTGCAGACTTTCATAGAGCGTTTTCTCGTCACCCCCGGAAAGATCTGTACGGCCACACTGGTCTATAAAGAGTGTATCTCCCGTTAAGATAACATCGTCTATAAGAAAGCAAGATCCACCCTCTGTGTGTCCAGGAGTATGGAGAACGCTCACTTCTAATTTTCCTATTTGAATTTTGTCGCCATCTTTTAACTTCAAATCCACCGGCGTTTGCAATTGTGTCAATCGAAATCCATCATTAATGTTGACGGCTATTTTTGCTGCGGGAAATAACTCTCTTAATTTTAGAAAACCTCCCGCGTGATCCCAGTGACCATGGGTAGCAATGAAGTATTCGAGCTTTAGTTCTACCCCAGCTTTCTCTGCAATATCCGTGGCCCATTTAAAAACATTTTCAGATTCAAATGCAGGATCAAAAAGTGCAGCACTACCGGTTTGTTTACATAAAATAAAATACGTAAAATTTTTCTCAGGACCAATTCTTAAGGATTTAAAAATATAATCTTTCATTTGATCTCCATCTCACCCATCATATATTCATGAAAACCGCACAAATCCTCATTGTTGGTGACGAAATTCTTTCTGGTAGAACCGCAGACACAAACTCCCATTATCTTGCAAAAGCACTTTATGTGCGCGGGATTCGAGTTAAAAATATCCAAATTCTTCCCGACAATCTTATTCTTATCTCACAATGGGTTCATCACAACCATTCTTTGACGGATTTTACTTTTATTTGCGGTGGGATCGGCGGCACGCCTGATGATTTGACCCGAGAAGCTGTAGCTAGAGGTTTAGAAATACCACTGGAAAGAAACGCGGACGCTGAGAAAATTCTTAACGCATATTATAAAGAAACTACAAATGCCGACCGAATGAGCATGGCGGACTTACCCCGGGGTTGCGAACTCATCGAAAACCCAGTAACCAAAGCTCCGGGATTTAAAATCAAAAATATATATGTATTCGCCGGAATACCCCAGATCATGAAAGCCATGTTTGAAAAGATACAACACCAGATTGAAGGCACACCTCTGTCCGAAAAAGTCTTGAATATAAACGTCGGCGAGGGAGAAATTGCACAATTTATGAAAGTCGTCAATAAAGAATTTCCACTGTTAGAACTTGGATCTTATCCAAATTTAGAGACGGACAGAGGATATCGCACGCAGTTAGTTTTTAAAGCTGCGGATAAAGAAACCGTTGAAAACGCATTGGAAAGATTCAAAAGCCTTTCAGGTTTGAAAGACTGACTTCAGCGTTGGTGAGAAGTTTTGCCGGACCCGCTCTCTCAAGTGCCGTATTTTGAATAAGTGTTTTAACGCTACTCACTTCATTTCTTACAAAACTTCTTAGATCAAAAGTTGAAATCGCCTCAGTGTTTGGAGGAGGGAGCTCTAACGTTCTTCTTGATTTTTTGTTCCACGGACAAACATCCTGGCAGATATCACAACCAAAAACCTGAACACCAAACTTTTCCGAGAGTGGACGGGGAGGGGACTTTTTGCTTTCAATGGTCCAATAACTAATACATAAAGTCGCATCTACTTTCTGCGCCCCCACGATAGCTCCCGTGGGACACGATTCAATACATTTACTGCAAGTTCCACAATGATCTGTAGCGGCCTTGTCAGGTTGAAGGGCAAGCGTTGTAAGGATCTCCGATAAAAAGATAAAACTGCCTAGGTTTGTATTAATGAGACAGGTATTTTTACCAATCCATCCTAAACCCGCCGCACTGGCCACGTCTCTTTCAAGGACGGCTTTTGAATCCACACAAGATAAAAATTCTTCTGCGGGAAATCTTTTCTTTATCTTACTGATCAATTTCTCATGTTTCTTCTCAATCCAAAGATGATAATCGCCGCCCCGAGCATAGCGAGACACCCAACCTTTCTCCTCCTTCATTAACTGCGGGGATATGTCAGTGCTCAAAGGTTCTGAGGTATCATAAAAACTTGCCATGGAAATCCATGACTTGGCATTATTTAACAGAAGCAGAGGATTTCGTTTTTTTTCTAAGTGTCTTTCTAAATATTTCATATCTCCATGGCGCCGCTCATTAAGCCATGTTTCATAATGACCAATGGTTTGGGGAGTACCCACCTTGGAGATCCCCACCAGGTCGAATTCCTGTTTTACCGCAGATTTGATGAAATCTTCACTTTCACTCATTGATTCATATTGGCTTTTTACTAAATAAAGTTCAAATTTAAAGCATGCTCAAAGATCCTTTAAAAATTTTTCAAAAGTCACCTCAATGGCCGCAGGTGAAAAAGATATGTCAAACCCTAGAAAAGGAAGGTCACATCGCCTGGTTGGCCGGGGGCTCCGTCAGGGACGCTCTTTTAGGGATTAAGCCAAAAGATTTCGACATTGCGACCAGTGCCACACCGGAGCAGGTGGAAACACTGTTTCCAAAAACTGTTGCTGTAGGAAAAAGTTTTGGGGTTATCAAAATAGTAACAAAAAACGGGGATTTTGAGGTAGCGTCTTTTCGAAAAGATGGTCTTTACATTGATGGACGTCGACCGGAGTCGGTGGAGTTTTCCAGTCCCCAAGAGGACGCCCTGAGACGAGACTTTACAATTAACGCTCTTTTTTATGATATTAAATCAGCTAAAATTCATGACTTTGTGGGCGGGATAACAGACATCAATGGGAAAATTTTGAGAACAGTAGGGGAGCCTTCCAGAAGATTTGACGAGGATAAATTAAGAATTCTGCGAGCAGTGAGATTTGTTTCACAACTGGGATTTGAACTTGATTCGCAAACTTTGGGGGCAGTGAGGCGGCTATCTACCCATGTAAGCGTAGTCAGTGGAGAGAGACTATTCGCCGAGATGACAAAATTATTTAACGGTAAGTTTTTGAGAAAGGCTTTACCCATTTATCTCGATGTGGGTCTTCATAACGTATTATTCAACTCGCAGAACTTAGACTTAAAGCTTTTTAATAAAGACTTTCAATCTAAAAACCCAGTCTTAATATGGGCATTACTATTCTCTTCATTTTCTGATTATGAAAAGCGTAGGGAGTTTTACTTAAAATTAAAAGTCAGCGGGGAGTTTCAAAAATCAGTAGAAGAAATATTAAGGCTTGCAGAGAAAATTAAAGCCTTTCCAAAACTTTCAAAAGCAGAGAAAAGACGTATGGCTGCAGCAGACTTAATTAAGGAGGCTCAAACCCTTGTCAAGTTACATGGGATTAAAACTTCTGGAGTCGCAGCGTTTATTAGTAAAAATAAAAAACTTCCAAAGCCTTTTATAGATTCAGATCTCCTCAATAAACATAAAGTGCGTCCCGGGAGTGGGTTCGGTTTAATTTTAAAAAATTCGTACGAACTGCAGCTGGAAGGGAAACTGAAAACCCGTGGTCAGGCGGTAAAGTGGCTGGAGAAGACCATTGAAAAATAAATGGGTATTGTTAGCTTTCGGTTTTTGCCTGGCCTGTAGCCCGGTAAAAAAGAATACTGACGGTGTAAACTGGACCGACGCTCAAGAAACTGTTTTAAACCAGTCTCAGGAACAATCTGTAAATTTTAAAGAAGAAGTAAGCCCCCTAGATGTAAATGCATATGTCCCCCTTCACTATGAACTTTACCTGAGTATTTTTCCCGAAAATAAAAGTTTTAGCGGAGTTGAGAATATATTGATAAAAACTTTAACCTTAGGAGAACCGTTAAAACTTTATATGGCTCCGGGACTTAGATTAGAAGGCCTTGCCATCAATGGGCAAGTCATTGATAATTATTCCAGAGAGAGAGATCTTCTCTCAATCCCAATGGTTAAATTACCAACCAATGAATTTCTTCTCTCTTTAAACTATTCAGGTAATCACCCCCGGTCTGGAATATATTTTTACGATTTAAATCGGATACCAACCCAAGCTTGGTCAAAGGGGGAGCCCAACGAAGCCCGAGGGTGGATCCCCGGTTTTGATTCACCCCACTTTAAAGCCACATCAGATTTTTATTTTGAAACCCCAGAAAGCTGGCGCGTGCTTTCAAATGGGAAACTCATAGCTGAAAAGCGTAACAAGGTAAACCGTCGGACGACGTACCACTGGAAGGAATCCGTACCCATTTCTTCTTATCTATACTCATTTTTAACAGGGGATTTGGAAATTTTGAAAGATACTGACACCACATTTTGGGCGCCCCGCGCCGACGTCGATGGTGCGCGACTAGGGTTTAAACTAGTGAATCCGGTGATGTCCTTTTTTTCTCATCTTTTAGTTCCTTATCCGTTTGAAAAGTTAGCTATTGGAATCGCATACGATTTCTTAGGCGCTATGGAGCATGCCAGCAGCATCACTTTTTCACAGATGTCACAATCTTCAAGAGACGGCTTTGACATTCACATCGCCGCCCACGAAATTGCCCACCAGTGGTTTGGGGATTTAGTTACCTGTGAAAATTGGGATCATCTTTGGCTCAATGAAGGATTTGCAAATTACTTTGAAGTTTTGTTTTGGCAAAAAAATATGGGTCAGGACGAATTTCTATA
>JBBQPV010000186.1:0-5075 GCA_038216925.1 Bdellovibrionia bacterium | reverse complement strand
TAGTAGGGATCACTTGGGCGGTACACATAAAATTTCTCCAGCCTCTTTAAATGAAAAAAGAGCGCAGGAAAATCGCTTAGATGATTCAATTTTTGAATTTGATTTTGACGAAAAGCAAAACCAGTCAGAGTTTGGGCTATGACGTCGCGCTCGCCAATTTCAAACCTAATTTGGCTGTTCGCGCTTATCCGAAGTCTCTGAACCACTCCGCCTTGCATTTCTAAAAGTTGATTGTAGGTAAGCATTTGATCTGGGGCCAGGGGAAGGAGCATATTTCCCTGTACACGGACTAAATTGCCATAAGTTTTAACCGTCAACATTCCTTGGGCGCTTCTTTTTAAAACGACTATGCGATTTTCACCATCGGGAATTATTCGCAGCGTTTCCGCCTCTTTTGAAATTCCAGTTTCAAAACTTTTAACTGTGAGATAAATATTATCGATTTGATTTAGATTAAAAATTTGAATACGAGGCAGATCCCAAATCTGGTCTACAGACATCACCATTTTACTTACAGAAAAAAAACGAACTAATAATTCTTTAACATCTTGGTAAAGATCCGCGCGTTTTTCCTGCCAATAATTGAGAAGTAAACACTCTGCAAAAAAATCATTTACTAATTCAACTGTTACAGCTTCATCTCCGCGACAAAAATTTTTGATGTAATGGTAAAAAGCGACTCTTCCAGAATTTTCATCTTTGAGGCTGCCCAGAATAAAAGTGGCTAATTGTGAAGTGCTGAGTTGTTGAATCATCTGAAGTTAATTTTAGGGAGTGAGAAGTCCCCTTGTCTACAGCTTTTTTATGTGATCTGATTGACGGGTATGAGCAGGCAACTTAATCCAGGATTATTTGGAGACACTGGCTCCCAGGGCATCCCCCAGGGAAATGAAGCACCCTTTTCCTATTCCGAAAATCTCTCATTTTTTGAGGATTCTAACATTTTAGGAGAAGACCTTGGGAAGCTTAGGCAAGATTTTGAAAAGCTGCGCTTTGAATCCCAAGACACCCATAAAACTGCAAATCTTAGAGTAGATAAACTGATTCAAAGACTTCTCATTTTTGAAGAGCGCCTTACGATGCTTCAAAAAGAAACTCACCAAAGGTGCAATGATATTTCGTCCAAGGTAAGAGATTTCAACATGAGTGAAACAAAAATTGAATCCATGATTGAACGCCATAATCAAATTGTGCAATCTTTCGAGTTAAGAATTTCCCAAGCACAAAAATTAATAGAGAATCAGAGTCTTCAGTTGGCAAAGCAGCAAGAAATGATTGATGATGCTCGAAGACAAATCGAGCGTCTTAAAAAGCTATAGAGCTTTTTTCATGGTGTCTAAAAACACTGGGGCTTCTACAAAGCCCGTGACCGTTAGATTTTTCAAGACTTCTCCGTTTTTACCCAGAAAAACAACAGTAGGTAAACCTAAGACATCATACTTTTTCCTCAGAACTTCAATATCAGGAGTAATATGTGTGGCGTCGATCTTTAAAAGGACGAACTTTTTTGATAACTCTTGGACTTGTCCGTCGGTGTAGGTCCTGTCATCAAGTTCATGGCAAGCAACGCACCAATCTGCACTGAAATCTATGATAACCGGTCTTCCTTGAGTCCTCGCTTCTGCCACTTTAGATTCAATATAATTTTCCCATTGTATCCCGGGATGAATACTTTTGGCATTGCCGGTAAGTCTCTGCTGAGGAATTTCCGGAAGAAATGGTTTTAAATAATAGATCCCCATTCCGATGAGGACAACTCCAAAGATCAGTTTTGTGTAGTGCATCCACTTTCCAGCTTTAGGAAGGCTCGTGAGCAACCCGGAAAACGTTCCGAGAACAATAAAAATCAAACCTAGGCCTAACGCGAAGGTAAATAGGAGGGCAAACCCAAAAAATACTTCTGCCGTTTGAGCCACAAAAGTCAAAATTCCCACTAAGACCGGACCGATGCAGGGAGATGCAACTACTCCAGAAATAAGTCCTGCGAGAAACGCGCCAGTAAATCCTGCGCTGGTTTTTTTAGTTCCAATTTTATTTCTGAGAAATGCGGGCGCTTGTATGTGGAAAAATCCAAGCATACTGAATCCCATAGCGATGAAAATTAAAGATATAACGGATACTACGTATACGTTTCCAAGAATTCCGCCAAAAAATGCCCCGGAGCTTGCTGCAATAACTCCAAGGGTTGAGTAGGTGACTGCTATTCCCAAAACATATGAAACGCTCAACGCAAAGGACTTTGACCTTTTGTTGTCGGCTGCTCTGGCCCCAATGATGGAAATGGTTATAGGAATCATAGGAAAAATGCAGGGGGTGAAACTCGCTAAAATTCCACCGATAAATACAAATAAAAATGCCCAGAATGTTCCTTTTTCCAGTGCGCCGGCAAGGCTATGCCCACCTCGTTCAACTTTTCCCATAGCATTTGTGATTTTCAAGGGCGTCGAGAATTTTACAGTCTTCGGAAAAAAACAAACTTTTTGGCTACAAGCTTGATAGGTTAATGCGAAATTATAATTTCGCTCCCCTTGATTAGTGTCATTGGGAATGTGGAGCCAACTGAGAATACTTCCTTGACCCTCAATGGTCTTCCTCTCTTTTTTGGAAAAAGGATCAAAAAATACGTGTTCTGGTTGTGCCGTCAGCGGGTCCAAGTAGGATCCCTCTGGATTTTCTAAAACCAATTTTAATGTGTCTTTGAAGACGTGATGTCCAGGTGAGACGGTCATATCTAGTACAACTTGGACCATGCCACCTTGTGGCACCTCTCTCGGCTGTACGTGAAATTGTAAACTGACTTGGGCAAAGGCAGAGGGCAGAAATAAGAACCAGACCAGAATTCCAAAAATGATTTGAATCATCCTTAAAATTTAGCTTAAGCGTTGGTTTAAGGCAATCTTGATCACTTCTTTCATGTCCTTAACCAAATGAAATTTGAGACCTTTTTTTACACTCATGGGTATTTCTTTGAGGTCCCGTTTATTCTGGAAAGGGATGATGATTTCTTTATAGTCATTTCGTCTCGCGGCAATAACTTTTTCTTTAATGCCACCAACTGGTAACACTTGACCCGTCAAAGTGAGCTCTCCTGTCATAACCAATCCTTCTTTCACTTTTTTTCCAACAGACAAACCATACATACTAGTGGCCAAAGTGACCCCCGCGCTAGGACCATCCTTAGGCGTTGCTCCGGCTGGAATGTGGAGATGGATTTGATTTTTTTTGAAAAATTCTCGTAGTTTTTTATTTTTTTGAGTCAATTCTTTTACATAAGTCCAAGCAATATTTGCGCTTTCCGTCATCACATTTCCCATTTGGCCTGTAAGTTTCAATGATCCTTCCCTACTAGGAATTCCTACGCTTTCAATAATGAGGGTGTCCCCACCCATTGCTGTCCAAGCAAGTCCCACGGACATTCCCGGGCGTAGCATGGGTTTTTCATGGGCACCAAAATAGGGCGCGCCAATTATGTTTTCCAAATCCGATGGCGCAATTTTAATGGTGGATTTTTTACCGGTAGCAATCTTCAAAGCTTGTTTACGACATATCTGCTCTATAAATTGTTCCAAGCTCCTGACTCCAGCTTCTCGAGCATAACCATCAATAATGACTTTTAATGTCTGAGAAGGAAGTCCTAACTGAGACTTCTTGAGACCATTTCTTTCAAGTTGTTTTGGCAATATGTATTTTTCCGCGATAGCCAGCTTTTCATCCATAATGTAACCGGGAATGCGAATAATTTGCATTCTGTCTTGAAGAGGCTGGGGAATTCCATCCAGCTGGTTTGCAGTGCATATAAAGAGAATGTTACTGGCGTCAAAAGCCACGTCCACATAGTGATCCATGAAATCTACGTTTTGTTCTGGGTCTAGTACCTCAAGTAAAGCAGAGGAAGGGTCCCCTTGATAATCCCGTCCCATCTTATCGATCTCATCGATCATAAAAACTGGATTCTGAACGCCACTTTTTTTAAGTCCCTGAATAACTTTACCGGGCATGGATCCCACATATGTTCTGCGATGACCTTTAATCTCTGCTTCATCCCTCATCCCTCCAACACTGAACCTGTAAAAAGGGCGATGTAGGGCGCGGGCGATACTTTTCCCGAGAGATGTCTTTCCAACTCCCGGCGGGCCAACTAAACAAATGATACTTCCTTTAGAATCTTTCTTAAGTTTTCTCACAGCTATAAATTCTAAGATTCTGTCTTTAACATCTTGCAGCCCATAGTGGTCTTCCTGAAGGATTTTTCGAGCCTTTTCCACATTGTGATTTTCTTTAGAAGACACTCCCCAAGGAAGGGAAGTCAGCCAATCAAGATAATTATACGTGACACTATACTCAGGGCTGTTTTCATTAAGAACGTTTAGTTTTTCAAGCTCCTCTTTATAGCGTTTATCTGCCTCTTCCGAAAATTTGATCATACTTAATCTTTCACTGAATTTTTTTACAGCGCTGGTTTTGTCATCTTCAGAATGGCCCAACTCTTTTTTAATTAATTTTAGCTGTTCCCCTAAGAAAAACTCTCTTTGTTGTTTTGTTAAACTCTGATTTATTTCATCTGTGATTTTGGATTGGAGTTGATGAACTTCCAGTTCTTTTTTTAAGACCACCAAAAGTTTTTCCAAGCGTTTTTTAACGTCTAAGGTTCCTAAAAAATCCATATAGACGTTCTCTTCCCGGATGAGAATGCTTGCTAAAAGGTCACTCATCTTTCCAGGCCCATCTACGTTTACTAGTGCTAGGCGCATTTCTTCACTGATGAGTGGGTTGTTTTTACTGATTATTTTAAATTGATTGAGCACTGCTCTTGCGTAGGCTTCTGTTTCAATATCGGCGGAATAAATATCGTCTTTATAAGTCACTTGTCCTGCTACAACATCTTCTGTCACGTTGTATGTTTTGGAAATTTCAAATCTTTTCAGGCAACTTACTAAAATCGAGACACCGCCATCCGGCAGATTAATTCTTTTTAAAATCCTTGCGGCAATCCCCATTGGAAAAAGACGGGAAGCTTCAAAACTATTGTCGTTGGGATCTGTATTGAAAACAATGCCAATATACGGGGGTTCTTT
>JBBQPV010000185.1:0-5082 GCA_038216925.1 Bdellovibrionia bacterium | reverse complement strand
GGCTCTAGCGATCCCTCGTTGGCCATATGAAGACTATTCTGCTGGTGGATCGCTTATCTTTATTGGACAGACTCTTCCACTCGACACTATGGTTCGCTAACGCCTCATTGCAATTCATCCAAGGCCGTTACGATTGCGCTCCTCGAGATCAGCTTTTTTTTCCTCAGGGCTCGCGTTTTGATTGAAAACACGACTTGAAATAGTGGCGCCAACTGCGGAGAGCAAAATAAAACTCAACCATGAAAGTGGACTTTTAAGCGTTAAAAATAAAATCAAACCTAACAAAGCAAATAATAAAAAGACGATGGTTCTCTTAAGTCCGGCGGATAATTTCATATTTGAATGTTAGATGCGAGACTGGCTCGCCGTAAAGAAAAAATCATGGGAAATTTCTCTATGAAATCCTTCACTCTGGTGCTCCCGTGGACCCTATTAATTATATTTTGCACAATTAATAGGCACGAAGGTTTCTATATTTTTGACCAAACATGACAAAAAACGGCACCCTTCCAAGTGCAGGTGTGGGGTTAAAGGGTTTCTGCGGCGGTCTGCCAATTGCAAACCAGTTCGGAGTCATCCCCCTTTAAGGAGAAATTTATGAAACTGTTATTATCTTTTTTTTCTGCGACGTTATTTGGATTTTCAGCCCTGGCCGCGTCCGCAGAGACAAAACAATTGGAAACTTACGCATTGAAGTTTAAAATGGTTCCAAAAGCTTTCACAATTTCCAACGACAAAGAATATTTGAACCAAAAAATCGCAATCGATTATTGCAATTCTAAGCAAACAAGGCTTCCTTCTGCTAGAGAAGTAGCCATGTTCCACGCCGCCCACGGCGCCTATGGAATCGTAGAAGTTGCAGATCTTGAAAAATTTTTGAAAAATAATGATAAAGCAGAAGTATTGATCCAGGACAATTGGTCCGTGACAATTCGATTTGTGAAAAAAGATGCACCATTCAAATCATTGACAGTTCAGACCAAACTTATTTTGGTAGATGCTATAAACCTGGACGGCTCAAATGATACTTTTTATTTCAGCGACGAGGGTTACCAATCATCCGAAGTTGAAAACAATTGGGCCTGGACCTCTTCTGCTTCGAAGCGCCATCCCGGTCGTGGTTTTTACTGGCATTCAGGTGTAGGCGGAATTTCTCTTGGTGACAGTAGCGCAAATCCTAAAGTTAAGGCTTCCATGGCCGCTCAATGTGTTGTAGACGTGAAGTAATTTACATTTTAGATAGGAATAATACATGACCTCACTAGTAACATTTTTTGTTTTATTTACTACCGGATTTTCAGCAGTTGCCCAAAGCAAAGGCAATCATACAACAGTCAAGGGCCCCGAATTTACCTTTGAAAGCTCCAGTTTGCTTTCACAACTGGATTCTAAAGGAATTAAATCCTTTATTTGCGAGATCAGTGGCCGTCCTGTGAAGGAAAAGTTTAAAGGGATGGAAGGCTTAGGAGACACTACTAGGTTACTACCACGTACTGTTTTTGCTTCTAATACTGATGAAGCCCTGAAGCTCTGTCTCTCCAGTGTGGGGGCTCACAAAGGTGGGATTCAACTCGCATCAAGATACCTTTATCTCGTTCTCATTGACGATACCCAAGAGTTAAAATCACTCAATACATCCCTTTTCATTGTTGATGATGTTAAAATCAATGACTGAATCACTTTGAATTTTAAGTTAATTTTGCTCAATGCATTTAATGCGCTGCTATACAGAAAGTGGATCGGCACCTTTTTTTGATGGTGAGCCGCGATGGACTCGAACCATCGACCCTCTCCTTAAAAGGGAGATGCTCTAACCAACTGAGCTAGCGGCCCTAAAGAAAATTCCGGAAAACAAATTTTTATAATCAGGCCCTCTTTCTGTCAACTTTTAAAAAGAGGCTTGACCCAGATAGTTTCATCGCGGTCAGGGCCAGTGGAAATGATGTCACAGCTGATTTCTGCGGCTTTTTCTATAAAAGAAATATATTCCCGCGCTTCTTTTGGAAGGCCACCCTTTTTTCTCACTCCATCTAAAGACTTACTCCAGCCCTTGAAGGATTTGTAAATAGGCTCCACCCTTTCCAATTCCGCTGCTGAAGTGGGAAATTCTGTGATCTTTTTTCCGTCAAGTTTGTAGGCCATGGCAATCTTAAGTTCCTCAAGGCCCGTCAGCACATCAAGCTTCATGAGGGCAAGTTGGGTTAGGCCATTCACTCTAATGGCATACCGTAAGGCAACCATGTCCAACCACCCACATCGGCGCTTCCGCCCAGTGGTAGCACCAAATTCTGCGCCCTTTTTCTGAATGAGTATCCCGATTTCATCCTCAAGTTCCGTGGGAAACGGGCCCGTACCTACTCTGGTTGTATACGCCTTAGCGATACCTATGACTTTTTGCATGTACTTGGGGCCCAATCCGGTTCCTGTGCACGCGCTGCCGGCCACAGTGCTGCTGCTGGTGACGTAGGGATACGTCCCGTGAAGGAGATCTAATAAAGTTCCTTGAGCGCCTTCAAAAAGAACCTTTTTCTTACTTTTTAACGCCGTTTCTACCAGTAAACTTGGGTCAGCCAGTCTATGGGGTTCCAGCTCTTTTCCTAAAGCCATGTACTTTTCATGGAGGTCATTGATGTTCACCGCTCGAGATCTAAAATAATTTTCAATGAGAAAGTTTTTTTCCTCTAAAGCCAAAACGAGTTTCTGTTTCAATGATTCACTATCAAACAAATCTCGGAACAAGACTGCTTTTCTAGAAGCCCTGTCTTCATAGGCGGGGCCAATGCCGCGGCCGGTGGTTCCAATTTTTTCTCGTCCTAATCTTTCCTCACGGCTCTGATCTATGATTTTGTGATAGGGCATAATCAGAGTGGCCCCATCACTGATAAGAAGTTGCCTCTGATTTTTCAAGATACCTTTAATTTTCAGAGCTTTGATTTCTTCTATGAGAACTTCCGGATCCAGCACAACTCCGCTGGCGATGATGCATGTGCAGCGCTTATGTAAAATTCCAGAGGGAATAAGATGAAGTACAGTTTTTTGACCATCTACTACGAGGGTATGACCCGCATTGTTTCCACCTTGATAACGGACCACCACATCAGCCTGGCTGCTGAAAACGTCAACAACTTTACCTTTACCCTCATCACCCCACTGCGCACCCACCACTATAATTCCAGGCACTACCCCTCCTCTAATCTAAAGTCAGTTGCTTGATAAAATTTATCTCTGGCCATTCAATGAGCTGCCCCATGAGCTTAATATCCAGATGATCTTTCATTTTAAAAATGATCATACTATCCGCGGATTTTTTATCGAAACCCACATAAAGCCCGCTGATGACAACATTGTTTTTAGCAAACACATTTGTAGCTACTGCCATGGCACTTGTCATGTTTTTAGTTAAAATCGCTAGCAGATTTCCTTGGGGCTCCAAATCAATTTTCAGATTATTAATCTGCACTATCCTTGCATCAGACTTCCCAAAAAACGTACCCCCCAGGTATAAGCTCTCAGAAGCTGTAGCAACAGTAATACCCATGAAATAGTGATACTCGGTGACTAAGGTATTTAAAGTTTCTGTAAGTTTAATGCCCTTGGTCTCTGCTATGATCCGAGAATTGACAGAATTTAATTTGAGCCCCTGGGTTTTACTTAGTAAGCCTTTTAAGAAGTAATTGCTTATTAAAGATAAATGTTCTGAATCGATACTTCCGTGGTGCTCAATCTTTATACTCTTGTATTGCCCCTCTAACCACTGGCCCGCAAGTAATCCCATTTCTTCCGCAAGTTTCACAACTGGCCCGGTCTCAATTGCATCTTCTTCAGAAAGATTAGTTTGATTGACAGAATGGATAATAGTTCCCGAGCGAAAAAAGCTCTGAACTTGGTAAGCGGCCTCTTGACTGAGAGCTGTCATAGATTCCCGAGTCTGACCGGCAATATGAGGGGTGAGAATGATCTTGTCAGTTTTAAGAAGGCCACTGTTTTTTTCTAAAGGTTCCTTACTGAAAACATCAAGTGCCGCACCGGCAAGCCTATTTCCCTCAATCATTTCAAGAAGTGCGTTTTCATCCACCACTGCTCCACGAGATGTGTTTATCAAAAAAGAAGTCTTCTTCATTTTTTTTAAAAAATCATGACTCACGAATTTTGACGTTTCATTAGTGAGCGGCACATGAAGGGAAACAAAATCTCCACTTTCTAAAACCTCAGTCAGCGGCAGAAGTTTCACTTTTATTTCAAATGCCTTTTGAGGGGGAAGATAAGGATCAAATGCAATAACGTTCATTCCTAAAGCCATTGCCCTTTTGGCCACTTCTCTCCCAATATTTCCCAAACCAATAATGGATAAAGTTTTCCCAAATAATTCCACGCCGGAGAATTTTTCTCTATCCCAGTGACCACTTTTCAATGCCGCTGTTCCTTGAGGAATACTCCGAGCCACTGCGAACATCATGGCTACGGCGTGTTCCGCGGTAGAGATCCGATTTCCCCGAGGGGTATTCATCACCACAATGCCTTTAAGGCTGCATGCTTTGATGTCTATATTATCAGTGCCCACTCCCACCCGACAAATGAGTTTCAACACATTACAATGAGACAAAAACTCTGCATTGACGATAGTAGCGGTGCGAATGATGATAGCATCTGCAAGAGGTAATTTATTAAATAATTCAGTTCCAGAGATTCCCGGGGAATAATCGATGGACAATGAAGAATCACCTTTTAGAATGGCAAGTCCTTCTTCCGATAATTTGTCAGTGATAAGAATTTTCACGCCATCGGGCATTTTTTATTTCAGCCCCTCATACAATATTTTGCTGGCCGCAGAAACACCCGCGCCCCAATTAAAGTGGTGACCCAAATCTTTTAACGTCATTTCTAAGGCTGAAAGAACACCGAGAATATCAAAATCCCCGCAGTATCCCATGTGCCCAATTCTAAATATCTTTCCCTTAACTTTATCTTGGCCACCGATGATGGTAAATCCGTATTTTTTGTACAAATGCTCCACCAACTTTTCTGTATCAATTTTGTCAGGGCATACAACAGCTGTGACGCTGTCTGCTGGAGAATGGGAAA
>JBBQPV010000184.1:0-5105 GCA_038216925.1 Bdellovibrionia bacterium | reverse complement strand
CAAGTGGCAGCGGCAAGCGGATTTGACGTTGTCCTTTATGACCTGAAAGAGGAAGCGCTGTCCCGTGCCCGTTCTACCATAGGCGGAAGTTTTGATAGGCTAATCAAAAAAGAAATTTTAACTACAGCGCAAAAAGATGCTGCATTAGGAAAAATTAAAACTACTATTCAATTTAATGACTTGAAGTCTTGCAGCATCGCCATAGAAGCGGTGACTGAAAATGAAAATCTAAAATTAGAAATTTTTAGAAAATTAGATGAGACCCTCCCGGCTTCTGCAATTCTAGCCTCCAACACTAGTTCCATTAGCATTACAAAAATTGGAGGAGTGACAAAGCGGCCGGATAAAATAGTGGGCATGCATTTCATGAATCCGGTTCCTCTAATGAAACTGGTGGAAGGAATCAGAGGCCTTGCTACCAGTGATGAAACTTTTTCCGCAACAAAGCAACTGGCAGAAATGATGGGGAAAACTTTTATTGAAGCCAAAGATTTCCCAGGATTTATAGTGAATCGGATTCTCATGCCTATGATAAATGAGGCGGTGTACGCATTTTTTGAGGGAGTGGGAAGTCCGGGGGCAATCGACGAGGCCATGAAGTTGGGAACAAATCAGCCCATGGGCCCTCTAGCGCTAGCGGATTTTATTGGTTTAGATACGTGTCTTGCTATCATGAGAGTGCTCCATAATGGATTGGGGGACAGTAAGTATCGCCCTTGCCCACTTCTTGTGAAATACGTAGACGCAGGTTGGTTGGGTAAAAAAGCAGGACAGGGATTTTACAAATATTAATAGTGAGGAAATAAAATGGGCTTTGAAACTTTGGCGTATGAAAAAATTAGAAACGTCGCGATCTTAAAAATTAATCGGCCGAAAGCTTTGAACGCTATTAATAAAGAGATGCTCAAAGAACTCGATGCCATGCTGGATGTGATTGAGGCGGAACGAGATTTACGCGCAATGATTATCACTGGTGCAGGAGACAAAGCGTTTGTTGCCGGCGCTGATATTGCTGAAATGGCTGTGATGACAAGTGATATGGCCCGAGACTTTGCAAAAAAGGGTCAAGGAACTTTTAGAAGATTAGAAATTTTGAAAATTCCAATTATCGCCGCCGTGAATGGTTATGCTCTCGGAGGCGGGACAGAGCTTGCCTGCTGTTGCGATTTCATATTCGCTTCAGAAAAAGCAAAATTTGGGCAGCCGGAAGTCACCCTTGGAATTATGCCCGGTTTTGGTGGCACCCAAAGGTTGGCGCGGTTTGTAGGATTACCGAAAGCCCGGGAACTTATTTACACCGGCCGCCAAATTAATGCTGCGGAGGCATTACTCATGGGTCTTGTAAACAGAATCTGTAAACCGGAAACCCTAATGGATGAGGCTTTAAAGTGTGCAGAAGAAATGGCCATGCAAGGACCACTGGCCATTGCCGCCAGTAAAGAGGCCATCAATGATGGATTTGAGGTCAGCCTAGATAAAGGTTTAGGGTTTGAGGCGGATTTGTTCTCAGATCTTTTTGACACGGAAGATATGAAAATCGGAACAAAGGCATTTCTAGATAAATCACCCGCGGTATTTACCGGAGAATAAATGGCTCTTAAGAATCCCGTTCGCATTGTCACCGCTACAAGTCTGTTTGACGGTCACGACGCCAGCATTAATATCATGAGACGTATTCTCCAAGCTGGTGGAGCAGAGGTCATTCACCTCGGACACAATAGATCCGTTCAAGATATTGTCACCGCTGCTATTCAAGAAGATGCACAAGGCATCGCCGTCAGTTCCTATCAGGGCGGCCACATGGAATTTTTCAAGTACATGATCGATCTCCTTAAAGAAAACGATGCCGAGTACATCAAAGTGTTTGGTGGCGGGGGAGGAGTCATAGTCCATGAAGAAAAAGTGGAATTGGAAAAATACGGCGTGACCGCGATTTATCATCCCGATGATGGACGGCGACTAGGTTTAGAAGGGATGATCGCTGAGATTTTAAATTTCTGCGATTTTGATATTTCAGAAACTAAAAAGAATTTATTAAAAACTCCAAAAGAAGTTTTGGGATGGCCCCATGAACTTGCCAGAGCTATTTCCATTTGTGAAAATAACGATGTAGAGAAAAGTGCGCCTTGGCTGAAAGAGATAACAGAAAATAAAAAAATGCCCTTTGTCATTGGGATAACCGGCACTGGTGGAGCGGGAAAGAGTTCCCTCACTGACGAGCTTTTACAGAGATTTCTAAATCACTTTCAGGACATTAAATTATGCGTTTTATCTGTAGACCCCACCAAGAAAAAAACTGGAGGAGCACTTTTAGGGGACCGCATTCGGATGAATGCTATTTCTCGGGGACAAATTTTCATGCGCTCACTTGCCACCAGAGGAAGTGGGCGGGAAGTGTCTCACTCATTAAAACAGGCCATAGCGCTGGCGAAGCATTCTGATTTTGATTTAATTATTGTGGAAACAATCGGAATAGGCCAAGGAGATACGGCCATCACTGATTTTGTGGATCTTTCCATCTATGTGATGACTAGTGAATTTGGAGCGCCATCACAATTAGAAAAAATCGACATGATTGATTATGCAGACATTATTGCCATCAATAAATTTGATAGGCGAGGATCCGTAGATGCTCTGAGAGATGTGCGAAGGCAATACCGACGCTCTAGGAAAATGTTTGAAAAAACTGACGATGCATTATTACCCATCTTTGGAACCGTCTCTTCACAATTTAACGATGAAGGTGTGAATCATCTTTTTGTAAAACTTCATGAAAGCCTAAAGGCAAAAAGGTTTGACAGAAAATTTGCAAGTAAAGTATTGACCACCAAACGTCACGTTATTCTTCCCGTGGAAAATCAAAACTATATGGCAGAAATTGTGAAAGCGGTAAAAGGTTATCAGGCAAAGTGGGCAAAAGACACTGCTCTTGCTTCTCAATTGGGCGCGGTAACTCAAACTTTGACTTTATTAAAAGATGACAAAGGTGCTCAGGAGAAAATCAAATTTTTAGAAAAATCTCTTGAAGAGCAGCTAGGATCCGAGTCACTGAAGGAATTGAAATCCTGGGATGAGTTGATCGCACAGTATTCTGAAGATCATCTTATTTATAAAGTCAGGGATAGAGAAATAAAGATGCCTCTCTATGTGACGAGTTTGTCGCAAAATAAAATTCCAAAGGTTTCTTTACCGAGGATCACTGATTGGGGAGATCGTTTACGATTTTTGAGAAAAGAAGGATTGCCGGGATACTTTCCATTCGCTGCCGGAGTTTTTCCTTTAAAGCGCCAAGGTGAGGAACCACGGCGGCAATTTGCAGGAGAGGGTCCTCCGGAAAAAACCAATGCTCGGTTTCATTTTTTAACCGCTGGTGAAGAATCAAAACGACTGTCCACCGCGTTTGATAGCGTGACTCTATATGGGGAAGACCCTCACGAGAGACCGGACATTTATGGTAAAGTAGGTGAGAGCGGTGTGAGTGTGTGCACCGTGGAAGATATTAAAAAACTCTATGCTGGATTTGACCTCTGCGATCCTAAGACCAGTGTGAGTATGACCATTAACGGTCCTGCTCCTACGATTTTAGCTTTTTACTTAAACGCGGCTATAGATCAAAACGTTTTAAATTTTGAAAAGGCTCAAGGCGGGAAAGTTGCATCTGCTGCTGATTTAGAGCGCATTAGAAAAGAAACTCTAAAGAAAGTGCGCGGAACAGTTCAAGCGGATATTTTAAAAGAAGATCAAGCGCAAAATACTTGTATATTTTCTACTGAATTTTCTCTGAAAGTAATGGGGGATGTTCAGCAGTACTTTATTGATCATGATGTGAAGAATTATTATTCCGTGAGTATTAGCGGCTATCACATCGCGGAAGCTGGCGCTAATCCCATCAGTCAATTGGCTTTTACTTTGGCCAACGGATTTACTTATGTAGAATATTATTTAAGTAGAGGGATGCGCATCGATGATTTTGCGCCAAATTTGAGTTTTTTCTTTTCTAATGGCCTTGATGCTGAATACGCCGCGATTGGGCGGGTGGCACGAAGAATTTGGGCCGTTGCTATGAGAGAAAAATACGGCGCCAATGAACGGTCACAAAAATTAAAATATCATATACAGACTAGCGGTCGCTCCTTACACGCCCAAGAAATTTCGTTTAATGATATTCGCACAACGCTTCAAGCGCTTTTTGCAATTTATGATAATTGCAACAGTCTTCACACCAATGCCTATGACGAGGCTATCACCACTCCCACTGAGGAGAGTGTGCGGCGGGCGATGGCCATTCAAATGATTATTAATTCTGAATTGGGAACGGCAAAAAATGAAAACCCTCTTCAGGGAAGTTATTTTACCGAGGAACTCACAGACTTAGTGGAAGAGGCGGTCCTCATGGAATTTAATCGCATCGCCGAACGGGGCGGGGTCCTTGGAGCCATGGAAACTCAGTATCAGCGGGGGAAAATTCAAGAGGAAAGCATGTACTATGAAACTCTGAAACACTCCGGCGAGCTTCCCGTCATTGGGGTGAATACCTACATAGATCCCAAAACTTTGGAATCTACATACGTCCCGCCAAAAATCGAATTGCGGCGGGCGACGGTAGAAGAAAAAAATAGGCAAATAAAAAACCTGCGAGATTTTCAAAAGAGAAATTCCGCCGCGTCCGGGCCCGCCCTTAAAAAATTACAAGACTGCGTGTTGACGGGCGGAAACGTATTCGCCGAACTCATGAGTGCCGCCCGAGTCTGCTCCCTCGGCCAAATCACCCACGCCCTCTTCACCGTGGGCGGCGAATACCGCCGCTCTTTATAAAAGGTGCCGATCCACTTTCTGTAGAGGAGTGCGTCACATTTTTAGAAAGATATTGGCATTCAAACTGCTAATAGGGTGTGGCAAGAAGATACGTACCCCAAAATTCAGAGTTTCCATTCCATATGACGGACAGGTGTCCGAACCGCGAACATTTTCCTCTTCCACTCGGACGCGTATGGGAGATTTGCAGTGACTATTTATATCTAGCAAACAAGAAATATGACTTTCAGATATCCAGTTTCGTACTGATGCCAAATCATTTTCATTTGATCGCAGCTACTCAGGAGAGG
>JBBQPV010000183.1:0-5130 GCA_038216925.1 Bdellovibrionia bacterium | reverse complement strand
TTACAAGCCGCACCAGTACCTGCTCAAGCCGCGGGTGCTCCAACTCGGGGAGCGGGATTTGTTCCCCTAGTTGGAGACATCGTTGCCCGCATTGCTGCCTTCGGTAGTTCTGCAAAAAAAGTGGAATCACCGGCAAGGCCCGAAATAAAATCTGAAATCAAACCAGCACCTAAAAATGAAGAGTTACCAGATCCAAAATTTGTCGAGCCTCCAGTGGTGACAATTGATCCTCCGGAAATCCACGGATACTGGAGTCTTGAACCTAGGAAGCAAGAAGCCGCCGCCAGTGCACCTCTCACGCCGGTAACTCCTGCACAGCCTCCCAGGCAAACCCCAACCGCTGCCCCCAAGGCAGCACAGCCGGCCGTCGCTACGTTACCCCCAGTTACTATTATCGGAAAACGTCAGCCACCAGCGCCCGCTCCCGCGCCCGCGCCGCCGGTTGTAGCTGCACCGTCGCAGAATACCATGCCTTCGGAAGCGCACCCACTGGTGAAACAAATTCTTGCCGATGCAAATAATCCAAAAGTTCTCGATTACATCAGTAATAATTTTAGGATTAGTTACGTTACTAATAAAGATGGCAATCAGGAACACCATGGTGATGGCACCGCAGTGAGGCTGGACACCTATCTTGGATGTTTGAGCGGCAACAGGGTGACCTGTGTGAACTTGAAAGGGTTTGACCGCGTAGAAGTTGCTCAAAAGTTGACGTCCGCACTGAACAGTAAACAATTTCCAAAATCTTGGAGCTGGATCTCATTTTTAGAAACAGATTTTTATCCCAATGCTGTGAATGTCGTTACCCACGCTAGCGGACTCTGGCAATTTCTCAAGGGGACTGCAAGAGACTATGGTTTGATTGATAGCCGAGGAGACCATCGTTTTGATGTGCAGCAGTCAACAAGTGCTGCAACACAATATCTCACGGTTTTATTAAAATATTGGAACAACAATGTGGCTCTGGCTATTTCATCCTACAAATGGGGCGAAGGCAGTATGCAAAGATCCTGTATTAAAAAAACTGAAGATGTTGAAGCTTGTAATATTCAACAGAATCTCAGAAGTAACAAAGATGTCACTCTCCATGAACTTTTTGAAATCAAGGGCTACAATTTTTGGAAATTGTACGGCCTGCATGTTTTAAATATTGATACCCAACAATACGTAATGAATTTTCTTGCGGGAAGTCTCATCAGTTTCTCTCCGGAAAAATTTGGTTTTAATCAAAAGCCTGCAGATCTAAATTAAAATTAAATAATAGTATCGTGCTGAAAAGCTGGGTCCAAAAAGGGATAATCAATATTAAAATGAATACCGCGACTCTCTTTTCTGGAAACCGCTGAATCAATGACAAGTTCTGCAATTAAAGCGATGTTTCTTAATTCCAATAAATCTTTATTCACTTTAAAATTCCAATAGTAGCCCTTGATTTCATCTTGAAGGGATTTGATTCTATGTTGAGCTCTGTCTAAACGCTTATCTGACCTCACAATCCCGACGTAATTCCACATGAGCCGACGGATCTCGTCCCAATTATGGGAAATCACAATCATCTCATCTAAATCTGTAGCCTCTCCGGAATTCCAGGGCGCCACTTTAACTTGCACTTGAT
Organism: Bdellovibrionia bacterium; assembly: GCA_038216925.1. Classification (GTDB taxonomy): domain Bacteria; phylum Bdellovibrionota; class Bdellovibrionia; order JABDDW01; family JABDDW01; genus JBBQPV01. Next base: position 3,515 of record JBBQPV010000183.1, on the reverse strand, counting down.
TTTTACCCATGTGAGAGCGGATATAATCTAAAGCGTTATGGGCAAAGACAGTTGCTTCCATGAGTGAATTACTGGCCAATCGATTGGCACCGTGAAGACCTGTGCAGGAATTTTCCCCGAGAGCAAAGAGGCCCTTCAAATCCGTTTCTCCATTTTCATTGGTGATGATTCCACCGCAGAGATAGTGTGCGGCGGGAACAATGGGAATAGGTTGAGCAGTGATATCAATTCCAAATTTCATACAGCGGTCATAGACTCCGGGGAATCTTTTTTTTGTTTCCTCGGCATTTTTAAAACTGATGTCTAAGTACATGCAGTCTTGCCCAGACTTTTTCATCTCACTGTCAATGGCACGGGCTACAATATCTCTTGGAGCCAGGGATCCAAGAGAATGATATTCTTTCATGAAGGCCCGGCCCTGAAAATCTATGAGTTCAGCGCCTTCCCCTCTGAGAGCTTCAGTGATGAGAAAATTCCGCGCGTTGGGATGAAATAAACAGGTGGGATGAAATTGGAGGAACTCCATGTTTGCCACTCTACAGCCCGCTCTTTTTGCCATAGCAATCCCGTCACCCGTGGCGCCATCCCAGTTTGAAGTATAAAGATAAACTTTACCTGCGCCGCCGGTGGCAAGCACGGTATGTTTTGCAACATAAGTTTCCACGCTTCCGGTTTTCAAATTTAAAACATAACTCCCAAGACAAGCGCCAGCTCCTGAAGCAAAAGGATTTAATTTCCTTTCTAAAATCAGATCCACGGCCATCTGATTTTCAATAATTTTAATTCTCGGATTCGCCGCACATGCGGAAAGGAGCGCTTTTTGAATGGCCAAACCAGTTTGATCAAAGCTATGGAGAATTCTTCTGTGGGAATGTCCACCCTCTTTTGTCAGATCAAATTCCCCGGAGATTTTATCGAACTGCACTCCAAATTTAATTAGATCTTGTATGCGTGCTGGTGCCTGAGCTACACACATCTCTACAATTTCTTTTTTGCACAATCCTGCGCCAGCTGTAAGGGTGTCCCGCACATGATTTTCAAAACTGTCGTCTTCCGATGTCACACTGGCGATTCCTCCTTGGGCCATGGCAGTGGCAGTTTGTGTGGCAGAGTCTTTTGCAAGGACGGTAACCTCTCCTAGTTCCGCCGCCTTCAGCGCAAAAAACAATCCAGCAATGCCTGAACCCACGACTAAAAAATCAGAAGAATGTGACATTTTTTGTCTCCAGAATTGAAAAAACCAGCCTCCGTTTTACGCCAATTGCACGTAAGCACAAGAAGAATTTGGCCCTTAGATTGCTCTATTTAGGAGTTACATATGAAAAAGTTTTTATTTATATCCATTCTAAATTTTCTAACCCTAGACCAATGTCATGCCTATTTTGCTCGGGAAATTGAACCGGGTATTGTGGAGATGATGGCTAATCACGACGGAAGTCTAGTGACCAATACAACCTATGTGGACAAAAAGAAACAGTGGGTCTACTTGGAAGTTAAAGAGGGTGTAAACGTCAGATACTTCTACGCTCCTTTTAAGGACTTTTCTAAGATTTCTGTCAAAAAAAGATTCAAAATGGTCCAATTTGGTATTGATCACAGAATACACAATATTAAGGGAAAAATTCCCTTTGGTTCCCAGCGCTATTTTTATCCTTTGGTCGACTATAAAACCGCTACATGAAGTTTGATTTCCTGCCGAAAAACATAATAGAATAAAGGTGTTAGTTTAACACCAAACGGTATCAGGGACGATAGACAGCGGTGGGCATGAAACTTCGTATTCCAATTAAGTTTAAGGTTTTTGGCCTTGTAGCCTCCCTCGTGTTTTTCGCGCTTGCCATGATTTTATTTCAGGCTTCTAGAGTTTTCAAATCAGACAAAGAAGATTTTGTGAAAGAGATGAGTGCGCGCCTTGCCAGTTCATCAGGTAAGAATATTGCCGATAAAATTGCAAACATTCAAGACAAGCTTGTGGTGTTCATATCCTCAAAAGAATCTCTGGCCCATACCGGCGCCAGAGTTCAGGATCAGAATCTAGTTTTGTTTCAACGCTACCAAGAATTTTTATCCATCGCTCTCATGACGGCTACTCCCAATGATGATTTAAAAATGAGCTGGGTGATTCGCAATCCATACGGTGAAGCTAATAAAATTCCTCCTAGTTTGGAAAAAGATTTTTTAGCAGAAGTCAGCGTAAAGCCTGCAAAGCAAAATAGAAGATGGTTTTGGAAAACTCAAACTCCGGATGGTCAGTGGATAATGGCTCTGGGATTTAGTGTGGAAGTTGTAGACAAGAAAGAGGTTGTTGCTAAGTCAAAAAAACGCGGGGCTCCCGCAATAGAAACTCCTGATCTGTCTGAACCAAAAACAACCACCGCTTGGATTTTTGGTTTTCTCCCAGCAACTGTTGTACAAGACATGCTTCAGGATTTTAGCACTGGCATAAACTCTGCCATGATAGTGGATGAAAAGGGAATGGTTGTCGCCGCGTCTGATTTAAAACAGAGGTGGAAAAATCTAAGCGCTCATCCGGTAGTAGCTGAAGTGATGAAAAATAGCCGTCCTGCTGGAACTGGCGATTATGTCGATCTTGAAGATAAGGCCATCATTGGAAGCTTTGAGAATATTCCCAAATTAAATATGGGTGTGGTGGTGACAACTCCCCGGGATAAGGCTTTTGAGGCCGCCGGTGTGCTGGTCAGAAATATTTTATTTATTGGGATAGTGGTTTTATTTGCAGCCATAGGATTGGCCATTATTCTTTCAAATTACATGACAAGGCCCCTTCAAAAACTTGCTAAAATAGCCGCTCGAATTGGTGCGGGGGATTTCAGCGTTCCAGTGGACGTAAAAACTAATGATGAAATTGGGGATTTGGCAAGTAGCTTTTCCATAATGGAACAAAACCTCATTGAAAGAGATGCGGCGCTGGAGAGTTCAAAAGGTGCGCTACTCCAAAGTGAAAAAATGAGTGCTTTTGGTCAACTGAGTGCGGGAATTGCTCACGAGGTTAAAAACCCTCTTGCTGGAATTTTGGGGCACGTGCAACTCGCCATGGGAAAAATTAAAAATGATGACATTAAAAAACATCTTGAGGTCATAGAAAAAGAGACTCGGCGTTGCAAAGCCATCGTAGAAAATTTAATGAAATTTGCCCGCGCAGAAAAAGTAACTTTAGAGCCAACAAATTTAGCGCAGGTTTGCCAAGAGACTATAAACTTGGTTGAGCATCAACTCACTCTTGCGGGATGTAAATTATTTAAGGATTTTCAATCTTGTCCCATGGTTATGGCGAATTCCAATCAACTCCAACAGGTTTTATTGAACCTGATGGTCAATGCGTCTCACGCCATGGAAAACTGCGCTACCAAAAATATTATTGTCCGCACATTGCAGGTCGGTAGTAAGGCTCAGATCCAGGTGGAAGACACCGGCGCAGGTATGCCTCCTGAAGTGCAGAAGAAAATATTTGAGCCGTTTTTTACAACAAAGCCAGCAGGTAAAGGGACGGGACT
>JBBQPV010000182.1:0-5132 GCA_038216925.1 Bdellovibrionia bacterium | reverse complement strand
GTTCCACTCCTGTGGCAAAACATGTTTACACAACCGCCACTGCCTCTGGAAAAAGGGTTCAAGCATTAGGTGGGGCAAAAAATTTCATGGTGGTCTTACCAGACGCACCCATGGATCAGTCCGTTAAGACGGCCCTTGATTCAATTATTGGTTGCGCTGGAGAGAGATGTCTTGCGGGCTCTGTGATTATTTCTGTCACAGATAAAACAAATACTGAAATGACAGAAGGAATTGTCCGTCACGCAAAAGAAGTGGTGGTTGGAAACGGACTGGATAAAAAAACTCAAATGGGTCCGCTGATTTCTCAAGCGGCAAAGGATCGAGTTATGAGCCTGATTAAATCCGCTGTCGATGAAGGTGCTGAAATTTTAGTAGACGGCAGACCGGGTACTGACGGCAAAGGATATTTTTTAAAACCCACTGTTATAACCGGCGTCACAAAGAAAATGAAGATTGCCACGGAAGAAATATTTGGTCCCGTGGTTTGTCTTGCCAAAGTGGATCACTTTGACGATGCCATCGCGTGGATCAACAGTTCAAATTACGCCAACACAACAACTTTATTTACATCTTCTGGGCCCGCCGCCAGAAAATTTTCTTATGAAGTTAACCCCAGCATGATTGGAATTAATATTGGCGTTCCTGCTCCCATGGCATTCTTTTCATTCGGCGGCTCGAAAGACTCATTTTTTGGAGACGTGAAGGTTCATGGATCTGTTTCCATGGAATTTTTTACGGATACAAAAGTAACCGTTCAGCGCTGGATTAAAAACTCTAGCATTTGGTAAGGAAGAAATATGTCAAGCCTACTCATTAAAAACGGAACCGTGGTCTCAGCCTCTGATATTTATGAAGCTGATATATTTATACAAGATGAGAAAATCCACACCATCGGAAAAAATCTAAAAACAGAAAAAACTCCTGATAAAACCATAGACGCAAAAGGCTGCTACGTTTTTCCGGGAGGCATCGATGCCCATACTCATATGGAACTGCCTTTTATGGGCACCCATTCCAGCGATGACTTTGAAACGGGAACCATAGCGGGACTGCACGGTGGGACTACGACAATAATTGATTTTGCCATTCAGACTCAGGGTGATTCTCTTAAAGCCGGTCTTAATCAGTGGCATGAAAAGGCAAAAGGAAAAGCAACTTGTGATTACGCCTTTCACATGGCCGTCACAGATTTTAATCCAAAAACTAAAGCTGAAATCAAAGATCTTGTGGAAAAAGACGGCATCACTTCATTTAAGACCTTCATGGCCTACAAAGGCGCACTCATGATTGATGACCGCCAAATGGTAGAACTTTTTAAAGAATTAAAAAAATACGGCGCCATGCTTACGACTCACGCTGAGAATGGCGATCTCATCGATGGCCTCATTTCCGATAATCTTGTCAAAGGAAATACATCTCCTAAATTTCATCCTCTCTCTCGCCCCGAAATTGCAGAAGCTGAGGCCAGTGGACGAGTCATTGATCTTGCTTGGCAAAACCAAAGTCCCCTTTACATTGTTCACATGACCTGCGAGCCCGCCCTCAATAGAGTAAGAGAAGCCACAAAGCGCGGACAAAAAGTATTTATTGAAACATGTGTGCAGTATTTATTATTAGATGAATCCCTTTATGACCAAGAGTTTGAAGGTTCAAAATGGGTCATGAGTCCTCCCCTGAGAAAAGAAAAAGACAGAAAAGCTCTCTGGTCTGGAATTGAACAAAACCTAGTTCATACGGTTGCCACAGATCACTGTCCTTTTTGCATGGATCAGAAGGAAATGGGGAAAGATAATTTTTCTAAAATTCCCAACGGTGCTCCGGGCATTGAACATAGGATGGAACTCATGTTTTCCGAAGGTGTCCTAAAAGGAAAAATTTCTCTGACTAAATTTGCAGAAATCACCGCCACCGCTCCAGCTAAAATTTTTGGACTGTTTCCTAAAAAGGGGACAATTGCTGTGGGCAGTGATGCTGATATTTTAATTTTTGACCCCAAAGTAGAACACACAATTTCTGCCAAAACTCATCATATGAACTGCGATTATTCCGCTTATGAAGGATGGAAAGTCAAAGGCAAATGCAGGACTACGATTTTACGTGGAACTGTTGCCGTTGATGAAGGAAAAGTTTTAGTTAAAAAAGGATTCGGGAAGTACCTCCCTCGAAAGGAAAATCAGTATGTCTAGAATGGTAAAAGCGGGACTCATCCAGGTGGCCTGTAAACTCAGTGGAGACGCAAGTTGTGAGGATCATCGCAACTCAATGATAGAAGCACACTTACCTTACATTAAAGAGGCCGCACAAAAAGGTGTGAAGATGCTTTGCTTTCAGGAGATTTTCACCGGCCCTTATTTTTGTCCCTCACAAGATGTTAAGTGGTACGGCCTCACAGAAGAAATTCCCGATGGTCCCACAACAAAACTTATGTGTGAACTGGCTAAAAAACACAGCATGGTCATTGTGGTTCCCATCTATGAACGCCACATGACCGGGGTCTACTACAATACCGCTGCGGTGATTGATGCCGACGGAACGTACTTAGGTAAGTATAGAAAAAATCACATCCCACAAGTAAAAGGTTTTTGGGAAAAATTCTTTTTCAAACCAGGAAATCTTGGCTATCCGGTATTCAATACTCAATATGGAAAAGTTGGGGTTTATATTTGTTATGACAGGCATTTCCCCGAAGGGGCGAGAGCTCTGGGTCTTAACGGCGCAGAAATTGTTTTTAATCCGTCAGCAACTGTAGCAGGTTTGTCACAATATCTCTGGGAACTTGAACAACCGGCCCATGCAGCAGCAAATGGTTATTTTGTTGGGGCCATTAATAGGGTCGGCACAGAAGCACCTTGGAATATCGGAGAATTTTACGGCTCTTCTTACTTTGCAAATCCCAAAGGAAAAATTATTGCCCAGGCGTCCAAAACCAAAGATGAACTTATAGTTTCAGATCTCAACTTCGACGAGATCCAAGAAGTACGAGACCTCTGGCAGTTTTATCGGGATCGTCGACCGGAAACTTATACTGATTTGACTAAACTGTAAAAGAGGCTAGAAAAATGACTAATGAGGAAATATTAAAACTTCGCCAAAAACATTTTCTTCCCACGGCTTATTTTTATCACAAAGAACCTCTTCACCTCACAAAAGCTCAAGGCTGCTATGTCTATGATGAAAAGGGAACTCGATACCTTGACGCTATTGGCGGGATTGTTTGCATCTCCGCGGGACATAACCATCCAAAAATTAAAAAAGAATTAATCAAAATGCTCAATGAAGATCAAATTCAGCACACTAGTTTATTATATTTAAGTACTCCAGTGATGGATCTTGCGGAAAAATTAGTAGCTGAAGCCCCAGAAAAATTAACCAAAGTTTCTTTCACAAATTCTGGGTCAGAGGCAAATGAGCTTGCGCTCATGGCAGCCCGTCAAGCCACCGGTGAAACCATGGTGGTGAATTTACGCCATGGCTATCACGGCGGGACAGCGGCTCCCCTGGCTAATTGTGGGCATCACACCTGGAGATTCAGAGCGCAACCGGTGACTTCTACTACTTCAGCGATGGAACCTAATTGTTACAGGTGTCCCTTCGGAAAAGCGCCCACCAACTGCGCGCTGGAATGCGCGGACAATGTGGAGACAACAATTCAAACAACCACACATGGCAAGATAGCTGCATTTATTGCAGAGCCAGTCATGGGTGTGGGCGGTTTCATCACTCCACCAAAAGAATATTTCAAAAAGGTTACGGAAATTGTTCACAGCTACGGTGGAAAATACATCAGTGATGAAGTTCAAACCGGAGCGGGGCGCGGAGGAGAAAAATTCCTCATGACAAGAGACCTAGAAATTGATGCGGATATGATCACCATGGCCAAGGGCTTCGGAAATGGCGCTGCCATTGGTGCGGTGCTCATGAAAGAAGAAGACGCTGACTCCATGAAGGGAAAATTATACTTCAACACTTTTGGTGGAGACCCCTATCAAACTCTGCAAGCAAAACTGACCATGGATATTATTGAAGAAGAGGGACTTATTGAAAATGCCAAATCCGTGGGAGCCTTGCTTATGGATGGATTTAGAGATCTCATGAAAACCCATAATCTCATTGGAGATGTGCGGGGTCGAGGACTCATGGTGGGCATTGAACTTGTTAAAGACAGAACCACCAAGGCCTACGCCACAGAAGCTGCGGCTCTTCTCATGGATCTTTGCAAAGATAAAGGACTTCTCTTGGGTAAAGGTGGTCTTTTCGGTAACGTCATTAGAATCGCCCCTCCTCTTTCTCTAAAAAAAGAGGAAGCCCAGTTTATGATTAAAACTATTGGCGAGGCCCTCACTCTTATAGAGAAGCAGATTTCATGAATACTTTTTGTGATAAAAAACCACCACTCAATTTGACAACTGCAAGAATAGAAAGTAACAGATGTTACTTTTGTTACGATGCTCCTTGTATTCAAGCGTGTCCTACGGGAATTGATATTCCAAGCTTTATCAGAAAAATTCACACACAAAATCTCAAGGGGGCTGCCATTGACATTCTCAGTGAAAACATCATGGGTGGAACTTGCGCTCGAGTCTGCCCAGTAGAAACGTTATGTGAAGAAGCCTGCGTGAGAAATACAGCTGAAGATAAGCCGGTTACTATTGGATCACTTCAGCGCTACGCTACCGATTGGCTTTTTGAAAATAAAATCCAACCCTTTACTCGAGAAAAATCCACGGGAAAAAAAATAGCCGTGATTGGTGCAGGGCCCGCGGGACTGAGTTGCTCCCACCGGCTTTCCATGCTTGGTCACGATGTGACGGTTTTTGAATCCAAGGAAAAATCCGGAGGTCTCAACGAGTATGGCCTTGCCGCATACAAAGTAGTGGATAATTTTGCCCAAAGGGAAATTGATTTTCTTTTAAAAATTGGCGGGATTACAATTAAAAATGGCCAAAGCCTTGGCAAAAATATTTCCTTAGATAAATTAAGAAAAGAATTTGACGCCGTGTTTTTAGGCGCGGGCCTTTCCGCAGTAAATGCTCTCGGTATTCCTGGTGAAGATAGTAAAAATGTCATTGATGCGGTAGAGCATATTTCCCTTATTCGCCAGAGCAAAGATTTAAGTCGCGTTCCTGTTGGGA
>JBBQPV010000181.1:0-5134 GCA_038216925.1 Bdellovibrionia bacterium | reverse complement strand
AAAAACGAATCATGAAAAACAAGAATGCGCATTAGTTCAGTACCTCAGAAATTTTTTCTTTAATAAGGGTTTTAAATTTCACCTTAGAATAATTTTCTGCACGAGCACGTAAAATGTCTCTAGAAAATTTCCCCGAATTAAATTTCGTTACCGTGTTCACCAATGAATTTACGGTTGGTTCCGTGAAAAAATCCGCAACGGAATCATTAAGGGTCTCTAAAACTCCGCCGGCCTTGAAAGCGATGACGGGGGTGCCTGCGGCGAGGGCCTCAAGAGGTGTAATTCCAAAATCCTCTATGCCAGGAAAAATTAAAGCCTGGGCGCGAGAAAGATGACTCACCACTTCTTGGCGACCAAGGTTTCCTAAAAATTCAATATTTGATGACGCCATTTCTTTTAAATATTTTTCTTGTTGGCCGGAGCCAATAATTTTTAATGGCAGGCCTAGTTTGTTAAAAGCTTGCACCGCAAGATCCACTCTCTTATTTGGCGCAAAAGCCGTCACCATGAGAAAATAATTTTCCTTTTTCAAATCTACCACAGGGAAATCTTCCAAGTTAACAAATGGATTAACAACATCGGCGTCAAGATTGTAAAACTTTGAAATTCTATTCTTAACAAATTCAGAATTGGCCAACATTCGGTCCACATTATGATTACTATTTAAATCATACCGGGTTAACCCTCCTCGAATAGCACGGGCCACATTTCTTTGCAGCCACGGCGCTCCGGAACCAAAATAAGAATCGAACTGGTCATAAATATAGCGCATTGGTGAATGCAGATAAGAGATGTGTTTTGAACCCACAGGTTTCTTAACGGCTTTAATCACACAGTGCGAGCTACTTAAAACTAAGTCAGCTTTTTCTGTAATATGGATGGAGTCTGCGGCCACCGGGAATAGGGGCAAAAATTTCCGATACCCTTCAAATATGCCTGGGATTTTATTCAGAAACGACGTAGTGATTTTTCTGTTTTCTATAACAGAGCTGGTGGATCCTGGTTTATGGATGAGGGTGTACAAAGGCGCATCGGGAAAAAGTTCGCAAAATGCTTCCAGCACCCGTTCACCGCCGCGCATTCCAGTTAACCAGTCATGGAGTAATACTACTTTCATTCGTAGGCCAGAGTAATTGCCCCCGAGTACCAGGTCAACAAGCTTTGACAACTCAAAGGACATGGGCTAGCTTTTATTTGATGAAAACGTCTAATTTGATTGGCAGTATCTTACTGATTTTAACTCTTGGCACAGTAGGGTACCACCTCATTGAGGGATGGAGTTTTTTTGACGGTCTCTACATGACCGCCATCACCATCACAACTGTAGGATTCGGCGAAATTCACCCCCTCAGTGTGCCGGGACGGATTTTTACTTTGGTCCTTATTTTTATAGGACTTGCCGTAGCATCGACTTTTATTTCTCACGTTGCCGCAGCTTTTTTACGTGGTGAACTTCAAAAATTATTAGGGAGAAGACGAATGGAAAAAGATCTCAAACGCCTCAGTGGGCATTACATATTATGCGGTTACGGCAGGATGGGAAAAGTTATCGCTAAAGAATTCTCAAAAAAAGGTGTTCCATTTGTGGTCATAGAAAATAGCGCGGCAGAACTTTCTTTTTTAGATACAGAAGGTAAGTTTCCTTACGTCAACGGCAATGCCAGCGATGAAATCACTTTAAGACAAGCCGGTGTGGAAAGAGCAAAAGGTGTAATCACTGCGGTATCAACGGATGCAGATAATGCTTTTATCACCATGACAGCTAAAGGATTAAATCCTAATATTCGAATAGTAGCCCGGGCGGCGGATCCAAATAACATTGAAAAACTCACCCGCGCGGGGGCAACAAAAGTCATTTCCCCCTACATCATTGGCGGCACCAGACTTGCCCAAGCCATACTAAATCCTGGTTTGGTGGATTTTATGGAATTGGCCGCAGATCAGGATTCTATAGACATAGAAATGGCAGATGTGGAGATCCATAAAGGGTGTCCTTTTGAAGGAATAACACTGGATCATCCAGAAATCAAAGCTCTGGAGTTGATTTTTGTTAGCGTTCAAAGGCAAAATCACAAAATGCTTTTCAAACCCGATGCCCGTACGGCTCTTTCTGCGGGAGACAGGGTCATTGCCGTTGGAAAGCCTGAGCATATTCAGAAAATGATTAGTCGAGCAGGAGCATAAAGAAATATGATTTACCTAGATTTTCATGCCACAACCCCAGTTGATCCGGAAGTATTTGAGACCATGAAAACTTATTTCTGCGAAGAATTTGGAAACGCCGCCAGCGCTAATCATCAATTTGGGTGGACCGCTCAAACTGCCGTAGAAAAATCAAGAAAAGTACTGGGAAGTTTTATTGGTGCTCCTGGGAAAGACATCGTTTTCACCAGTGGTGCAACTGAAAGTAATAATTTAGCCCTATTCGGAGTGGCAGAAACGTACCGTGAAAAGGGAAACCACATTGTCACTACACAAACTGAGCATAAATCAGTGCTGGATTCCTGCGTTGAACTAGAGAAACGCGGATTCAAAATTACATACTTAGAGGTGGATTCATTTGGACGAGTCACAGCAGAGCAAATAAATAAAGCCCTGACACCGCAAACTATTTTAGTGTCTGTCATGGGGGCAAATAATGAAATTGGGACTTTGCAGCCCATAAAAGAAATTGGAAAGATCACTCGAGAAAAAAACATAATATTTCATACTGACGGTGTTCAGGCCGTTGGATATTTGAAGATGGATGTGGAGGAAATGAATGTGGATCTGCTTTCATTTTCCTCTCATAAAATCTACGGACCAAAAGGCATCGGTGCGCTGTACGTGCGCTCGCAAAATCCTCGAATAAAATTAAAGCCTATTATTTATGGTGGTGGGCATGAGAAAGGGTTGAGATCGGGAACTCTCAATGTCCCTGGTATTGTGGGATTTGCAAAAGCCGCAGAACTAGTCATGGCTAACCGAGACAAGGAATTTGAAAAAGTAAAAGCCTTGAGGGACCGTTTGCAAAATTTCCTCAGCGGTAAAATTAAAAAGCTGAAAATAAACGGGCATCCTACCGAGCGTCTTCCCAATAATTTAAACATGAGCTTTGAGGGTGTGGACGGCGCGTCCCTTTTAGGAGAAATCAAGGAACTCTGTGTGAGCACAGGGTCTGCTTGCAGCTCTGCTCAAATCAACCCTAGCCACGTTTTGACGGCCATTGGGTTGTCCCCAGATTTGGCGATGAGTACTCTACGCCTTGGTTTAGGGAGAATGACCACCCCGGAAGATGTTGAAAATGCCGGTAAAATCCTTGCTGAAGCTATATTACGCCTGTCCCCTGGACAATAACCCTGTAAATCACTATAATAGAGATATGATTACCGTAACTGAAAAAGCCGCCACTGAAGTTAAACGTCTATTAACCGCTAAAAACGATGACCAACTGTTTTTGCGGGTGCAGGTTGTAGGCGGCGGTTGTTCTGGAATGTCCTATAAGCTCGATTTTGACAAAGAGAAAAAAGAAAACGATAAAATATTTGAGGACATGGGTATCAAGGTAGTTGTAGATCCCAAGAGTTATCTTTATATCATGAACACCACTCTAGATTTTTCCGACGGCCTCCAAGGCACCGGATTTAACTTCGTCAATCCCAACGCCAAAAAAAGCTGCGGCTGCGGCAGCTCCTTCGCCGTCTAAAAATGTACCTGCTTCTTTTTTCTTAAACTTTGCGTTATCTCGCGGGAGCGCCCCATGGTGGAGACTCATTTTCATGGGTGGTAAATGTGCTGTCCATACGATCTGGAGAGTCCTCTGATTTTTTTGACCACCCCCCAATGTGGCGTTTCGCAATTTCCTCTTCTGTCATTCCTTTTAATTTTTCAGGAACTTTTGTGACTACTTTTTTGGCTTTCCGTTTAGGCGAGTGAGACTTCTTGACCGTAGCATTTCCGTCGGCATCTAAATTTACGTGTTCACCGGGATCGATCATTTCACTTTTCTTACGAATGTACTCGGGATGGGAAACAATCCCCGCCCGATGAAGATAGATTTCTTCCCGGTCAGGGGTTTCAATGCGGGCGCAGTTCATATCGTCACTTGAATCCAGGTCCGAACCCTTAGAAAATGAAAAATTCATCACAACATAATTTGAAGCGGTCTTTGCTGAACTCCAATACAAGTTATTGTTCTTACTTCCTGTTAAACTTTCAAATGGAACGCCACCGATATTTTTGGTGTTAGAATTTTTCGTGAAAACTTCCGTGCCAGCTTTTGACCTCACCATGACTTTGTCGCCCATCACGTACAAAACAGACCAAGTGTCACCAATCCTGCAACTGTACATGCGGTCTGCTTTTTCAGCGGCTTCCGTGACTTCAGCTTGAGCAGAAGCGCTGATAAGTAAACTGAAAATGAAAAATACCGTCTTCATTTAATTTATTTTGCTGGAGGGCTTCCAGCGGCAGGTTGACTACCAGTACCGCCCCATAGCGACTTGTCGGAAGAATCAGTAGAAGGCTGGTTCTTGTGCCCCGTGATTTCAACTTTTTCCATAGTTTGTTTTGCAGGAGCATCGGTGTCGTCCTTCTTCACCGCGACTTTTGCTTTACGATGACGGCGGGGCTTCTTGACAGCGGATTCTGATCCATCTCGGTTCATCTTTGCAGCTTTGTCAGAGTCATTAATGTACTCAGAGTATCTGTCAGGCCATCCAGATGTTAATCGATTTACATAAATTTCTTCATTGGATTTGTCACCAAGGACAAGACAGTTCAAGTCTTTTTCATCATCAAGTTTTTTCGCACTGGCAAAGGCAAAGTTTCCCGTTGATTCATCGAAGTAGAGTCCGCTTCCGCCCTTACTGGTCATGCTTGTGTAAGACTTGCCATGCAGTTCCAAAATCGTGTTTCCGGAGAATTCTTCCGTAACAGTCTTGGTTTTCATTTTAACTCTGTCGCCAGTTTTATATATAATTGCGTTATTGCACTTATAAATTTTATCGGCACTTTTTGCTTCAGCGCTCATTTCTGCGTGAGCCAAAAATCCCCAATAAGACACAAGAACCACCACAGATATTTTCAATAAGCTTGCCATGTCATCCCCTTCAAAAAGTGATTAACCAGTTGCTTAAATTATAGGCTGTCTTAC
>JBBQPV010000180.1:0-5137 GCA_038216925.1 Bdellovibrionia bacterium | reverse complement strand
CAGTCAAAAAAATATCTCAAAAATTTTACGCAGACATCAAATAGATTTGGGACTTCTCTTATCCATTTGGCCTGAAACTTATTCCTTTACTCTGACTGAGCTGATGCAAGCGGGTATTCCTGCGGTTGTCACCGATTTAGGTGCCCAGTCGGAACGGGTGACGAGGACCGGGATGGGTTGGACTGTTAACGCGAAGAAACCAGAAGTTGAAATTAGAAAAATTATTCGGTCTGTTTTGAGATCGCCTGTGACTATGCGGCGAATGCAAAAAATTTCTGTTTCCATTCCTCCGGCTCAAGGACAAATCCAGCAGATTAAAAATCTTTACATCTAAGAAAAAATTTTCTGCCCCAACTTATTTTATGACTCACTACTTTGCCTAAAATTAGATTCTCTGGAAATGGTAGGTCTTCGTAGAGAGCCATCGATCTTGTGACAATAGTTTTCTCATTTAATTCGTTGAGACTTCGATTGATGTGCCAAACAAAATGGCATGTAAGAGTGCCTTCATTCCAAAACACAATGATGTCAAATGGCTTCAGTGGGCCTTCTACAGGCACTAAAGCCGCGCTCTCGCCAGTCTTAATGACAGGCTCCATTGATCCTGAAGTAATATTTATTTTCATGAGCTTAAACTTTTTAAGGTCACGCTTACGATTTTCAAATTCTTTAATGTCCATGCGAGTCATATGGCTTTATTATGTCCCACTTTATTTTGAACATCAATTCTGTTAATGTTTTTGAATGAGAAATCCAGCAGACCCGCTCCCTGGGCGGGGTTCATCGGCAAATATTAAAAATCGTTGTGAGACCCAGGAGATCGTTTTTGATGTCACGGATGATGAGGAAGACCGTCCTTCATTGAAGACGAGATTTTTTAAGGATTCTTCTCAGAGCATCGTCAATTCAAATAACAGTCCAGACGTGGGTTTTGATTTTAGCGTTAATCCGTACCGGGGTTGTGAGCACGGTTGTGCCTATTGTTTCGCAAGGCCCACCCACGAATTCTTAGGAATGTCTGCTGGTCTTGATTTTGAAAGTAAAATATTTGTTAAAGAGGACGCCCCATCCCTTTTAAGAAAAAAATTAATGTCGAAAAGTTGGAAGCCTGCGGTGATTGCTATGAGTGGGGTCACTGATTGTTACCAACCCGCGGAAAGAAAATTTAGATTAACAAGGGGATGTCTTGAGGTTCTCGCAGAGTTTAGGAACCCTGTGGCCATGATTACAAAAAATGCACTTATCACAAGGGACATTGACCTATTTAAAGAATTGGCGTCATTTAACGCCGTCTTAATTTCAATTTCTCTTACAAGTTTAGATTCGGATCTTTGCGGAATTTTAGAACCGCGCACATCTAGGCCAGCCGCAAGATTAAAAGCTATTGAAGAATTATCAAAAGCCGGAATTCCTGTGAATGCACTTTTAGCGCCAATGATTCCTGGATTAAATGATCACGAAATGCCAAAGATTTTAAAGGCCGCGGCCAATGCCGGTGCGAGGCATGCGGGCTTTGTGCCTTTACGTTTGCCTTTAGCTGTAGCCCCCTTATTTACTCAGTGGTTGGAGCAACATAAGCCCGAGCGAAAAGAAAAAGTACTCAATCACATAAAAGATATGAGAGGGGGTCTCCTCAACAATGCAGAATTTGGGGAACGGATGAGAGGGCAAGGGCCGTTTGCGGAGAATCTACGACAAATGTTCAAAGTGTATTGCACAAAAGAAGGATTTAATGAGCACGACGTCATTCTTTCCACTGAGCACTTCCGTGTTCCCGCCCAAACAGGGGATCAATTCGAGTTTTTTTGAAAATAAATAAAATTTAGTTGCCTCCATTAATCTTGCCGCATATATTCACCTTCAGTATTGAGATTCAGTCTCAATAAGAGGAGTGGATAAGATGAAATGGTGTTTAGTTGTATTGCTTTTTTCCTTGTTGCCGTACCAGGCCCGAGCCCTGGATGCGTTTGAAATTCAAGTCTATGAAGCGGAAGTAAATGATCCTGGGAAATTTGGACTGGAACTGCATTTAAACACTGTAGTGAAAGGGCGGCAGATTCCGGAAACTGACGTGGAAGTGCCACCTAATCACCGCACCCACCTCACCTTTGAGCCTTCCTACGGAATGACAAAGTGGTGGGAGCTGGGCGCTTACTTACAATTTGCATATGCTGCTCAGACGCAGACCGGTGGCCAAGCGGCATACTTTGGCGGGTACAAACTGCGGTCCAAGTTTATTCGTCCAAAAGCTAAAGAAGAACATGTGCAGTTGGGATTTAATATTGAGGTCAGTCATGTACCAAATACCTTTGAAGATCACGAATGGTCTTCTGAATTAAGGCCAATCATCGCTTGGGAAAATGACACTTGGCTTTTTGATATCAATCCAATCGTAGATTGGGATTTATCCGGAGACGGGTTGACACTGGTGCCAGATTTTGAGCCTGCGGGTAAAGTGAGATATAATACCGGTAAGGGATTCGGAGTAGGCTTTGAATATTACAGTGGTTTGGGGAAAATAAATAAAATCCCAGCGTTTCAAGATGGAAAGCACATCCTTTATGTGATCGCAGACTTGATGGAAGGCGGGCCTGAGCTTAATTTTGGAATAGGACGAGGTTTAAATTCAAATTCCGATGAATGGGTTGTTAAAACAATACTGGGCAGTACGTTTTAATGTATTTTCAAGGCTTCCGGTAAGGGTTGAGCGGCGTCTGATTTACAAATCTTTTTAAACAGATCTTCTTTCTTTTCTGGTCCTGGCACCAGTTGTAACCGTCCGCCCTTTATTTCTTCAGTGATTCTGGCGTTTGAAATGATATTGTCGCCATAGAAAAAAGCGACTTCATCACCCACGTGCCCTTTAGTAAATTTGGAGATCTTGCCGGCTCCCTGAGGGGTGAGGGAAATAGAAAGGGAATCACCCTCACTTTGAATCGTAGCGATATCTGATTTTGAAATTACCGGGTGAGGATTGATGTAAAGAGGCTTGGGCCGATCCTTCTCTTTATAAACCATGTATCCGTTTTCTTCTAACCTACTCACGCTCTTCATTGAGAAATCATCTTCTATGTCACTGGCGAGACACTTTGGTTTCGTAAGATCAGCGACTAAATTATTATACGGTGTTTTACATTTTTCTAAGTAAGGATCGATTTTTAAACATTTTGCAAAAACCTTAGCTACCGCCGTTTTTGATTTCCCAGACTTCCTGGATAAGTAAACTCCGTACCAATAATAGACTTCTGCATTGTCAGGCATTTTTTTGAAAACATCTTTGAATGCTATATTAACAATTAAATTTTCCTTTTTGAGGTTTTTTTTCTTAGGATCAAAACTATTCATATAGTGGACTAGAGCTATGAGTTTTTCTTGAGACTCTGTTTGGTTTTTTAAGTTTAATAAAAAACCTTGATGGAGTTTCCACGCCCCTTCCGTAGCCCTTTTGACTTCAGCCTTTGAAAGCTCTGCTACATCTTTACCTTTAAAGTTTTCCAGGGACCTCATTCCTACGTAAATAAGCTTAGCCGCGGGGCGATCTACCTTTTCACATTTTACTGTGCAAGTTTTCAAATCCTTGAGGAGAGTTTTCATGTGATCAGAGTCGGCCTTGGCGAGGGCTTCTGAAAGTCGGGGTGATGCCATGACCGAGAATGAACTAAAGAGGATCATGAAAATTAAATTTGCTGTTCTCATGCATTAAACGTTAGTGCGAAGGGCGCTGAGGTGTCAACTGTGACGTGCCCAGAATTGGCAAACTGTCTAAATGTCTACAGGTGCGTGCTAGCACTTGAGCTGTTATAGTCTTTAATCGAAACAGATTAAATATTTTTTGGAGGTCCAGATGCCGAAAGTGTTTTTGCTCTCTATCTTGATTGTTATTGCACAGGTGGCAAGTGCGGAAGATACGCCTTTGAGTGCTCGCATTGCATGCCGAGTGAAGTCCTCCCCCGAGTCTGGTCCGGCCGTCCAAATTCCTGGTAACACCTGCGTAGTAGCTAAAACAAAAAAGAATTTAATTCCCGCAGAGATTGCAGGAAATGGAAATAGCAATGGAGACGAATTTATCCTGAAATTAACAACCGAATTGGTCAGTGCGAAATTGGCACTAACTGCAACGGGTTCTTTGAGTTATTCAGTAGAATCTTCCGAGGGTGAGTCAACGATGGCGGTAATCCCGGGAAGTTCGCTGGCGTCCTTCTCTGGGGCCGGATTAATGTTTTATCTTTCTTCAAAGGCCCAAATTAATGGGATTGCCGTTGGCAGTTATTACCTTTCTTGTTTTCAAATACCTGCAGGGTTTCAGAATCCAAAAGGCTGCACTGAGCAGTAACGATTTTATTTCACTTAATCCAATAACGCACATCTGAACGCAAAGTAACCCGGTACCTTTGGGTACCTTTTTCCTTGTTAATAACGTATTTCTGCCGGACGATGAATCATGGGAAAAAGGAATCTAAAGGGCATACTTGTTGTTTCGATCTTAACCATAATGGGAGCGGCTATCCCATTTTTGTATCAAAACTGTGGGACCCAAACTCAAAAAATTTATCAGGCACAATTTCCACCCTTGGGACAGACGGTAACTATGAAACCGGTTGCGCCTCAAAAGGCGATTAAAACTTTCCACGACTATAAAAATAAATTGATATTTTTTCTCCACGAGGCACGACCTCTAACCTATGACGATGAATTTACAATTCAAATGTTTTCCGCTGACCATCCTGAAAAGCCCGTTTACGAGTTCACACCAGGGCAGTTGAAGGAAATGTACAAAACGTCAGCCTGCCCTCAAGCTGTGATTAAATATCTTTATAACGCGGGAACAAATGACGCGCTTTTCTGCAATAACTCTCTAGATTTAAGAAATATCAAATATTACAAAGTCATTTTAAAAGGCAAAGTGGAGAGTGCCACATCCTACGGGCTTGATTTTGTAAATGAAGGTGATGACATCATCGCTCTAGAAATTATGTTTGATTAATGGAGAAAAAATGAAAATCCATCGCGGTGTGAAGTTTCTCGTTCTCAGTATGATTTTTTGGACCGGATGTAATAAAGTCAGCTTCACTGATTCGAAGAAGTTTTCATTTGGCACTGCCAAAGAATGCACTACCTGCCTTGGTGTGAGTGGCTC
>JBBQPV010000179.1:0-5137 GCA_038216925.1 Bdellovibrionia bacterium | reverse complement strand
GATACAGGTGATGGTACATAGTTATGTTAGTCATTCTCTTTCAAGAACTGGTTTTACCGATCATGCCATCGCCGAAGATATCACCCAAGACATCCTCATCGCCATTCATAATAAGAGACATACCTATGACACAAAACAGTTTTTCTTACCTTGGATGTACGCCATAGCCAGATACAAATTTATTGATTTTTTACGTAAATCAAAGAGGTCCAAACATGTTACCGGTTTTGATCAAGAATATTTTGAAAATTTAACTGTAGGCGCGGAACCTGCTAACTCAGAAATACCCACACACCTTTTGCCAGAGCTTTTATCGACCTTAACAGACAAACAGCGGAATTTAATCAACCTAACCAAAATAAAGGGCATGAGCATTAAAGAAGCTGCCGCACTCAGCGGTGAGTCAGAAGCAAATGTTAAAGTGATCATCCACCGGGCCATGAATTCATTGAAAGATAAGGTGAAAAATGAGAAATCCTAATCTCATTAATGATCTTACGGCAGAACTCAAGCCGGCAAAGCCCAATTTGTCTTTGTCTTCATGGATATGTTTTGTACTTAGCCTACTTATTGTGGCGGTGGCGTCCGGAGTTGCAATTTTACATTTCAGAGACGATTTAAATGACGCCTTTAAAAACACGGAGTTTCTAACCCAAGAAATGAGTTTACTTGGATTAGCGCTTGTTAGTCTTTTCACGCTTTTCTATCTTCGTCTCCCCGGAAGAATGGAATATAGAAAGTCTAGACCACTGGTTGTTTTTTTTGGGAATTTTATATTTCTGGCGTTAGCGTTCTCGATAATTCGCCAGGAATTTAAAACTTTTGATCACCAGCTTGTGTGGAACGCAATGTTGTGTACGGAAAAAACTATTTTCTTAAGTTTAATACCATTAGTTTTTTTAATTTCAATTTTGAGAAACGCTGCTCCAACGGAATTAACTAAAACCGGATTTTATATCGCGCTTTCCAGTGTTTCTTTAGCTGCAATGGGTTTACATCTTGTTTGCGTTAATGACAGTCCAACGCATCTTCTAGGATTTCATATTATTTTACCGTTTTTTATAATTTCTTCTTTAATGGTGATGTTAAGTCGCCACCTGCTTAGATGGTAACGAGGCCCTTAGCCTTTTTCTGGCCTTCGCAGCCCTGAGATATTTTGTTCCTAATTTTCCGCCAAATCTGAGATGAAGAATTTGTCCTCTCCAATTGACTTGATTACTTGCCAATCCAGAAAGCCAAATTACAGGCCCTAAAATATCTTTTAACCAAAACCAGGGAAAGGAACGCCAAGACTCTTTGTCATTAAATTTAAAAGCATATAGTGAAATATTGGTAAGAATTTGAACCACTAGACACCCTATACTTACCGCACGTTGCACGTTATTTACCGCAAAAACAAAAAGTAAAACTGGCCAAATTGTTTCAAAGAGCAATGGCTCCAGTACGTAGCCATGCAAAACGTGACACTTTCTAAGTCTTGCCCAACGAACATGCCTGTACCAGTATGTCTTAAAACCTTGCATCACGGTGGTTTGCCTTAGGAGCTCAGGCATCAATGTAATTTTATATCCGGCTTCCGCCATCATTTCACCGGCCACTAAGTCTTCTGCCAGATAATTTTTCACGGCAAAAAGCCCCCCCAACCGATTAAATTGATATCTGGAAAAAAGCATGCATTTCCCCAGAACACAGGTGATACCCACTAAATTTAAAAACGCGGTGGCCTTTAAGTAAAAAGAATTTAAATGAACAACATCAAGATGTCCGCCAACAGTAGTAGCCCCAGCGCCATACACCGCTTGAGTAACAAGGCCTGCGCCCTTCTGTCTCTGAGCCATGAGAAGCTCCAAATAGTTTGGTTTCACACGGACGTTGGAGTCTGAAATTAGAATTAAATCGTAGGCAGCTCTATCCCAAGCTACGTGCATATTACTCACCTTAGGATTTTTTCCAAAGTCCGGCGCATTTAAAAATAGTTTTGCATTCACATGAGGATGAAGACTGATGAGGTCGTTAACAATAGAAACACAAGGATCCTCAGAATTTTTAACGCAAAATATGATTTCAAAGGGAATCTTGTCAGATAAATTAAAAAATGAATGTAAGTTCAGCATGAGCTGGGGCTCCAAACCCCGAATCGGTTTTAAAATAGATATTCCCAGAGGTCTGTGAGAAAAAGTAACGGGCTTACTTTTAAAATTTAACACTTTAAAGGTCGCCAAAAATCCAATAATCGTAGAGATCAAAGTCAAAGTTATGAGCATTTTAACTCCCTCCGTATACGATTTTTAATTTCAGTTGTTCTTCCAAACATGAAAATAAAATCCCTGGGATTCATCGGATTCTTAAAAAATTCTTTGATGGCCTCAGGATCATTTGCACACTCAATGCTTGTCCGCCATGCGGGCCACCTGGCCCCACTATGGAGATCACTGGAGGCTATGAGGGAATAAGGAGTATCAAGCATTTCCCTCCAAAACGTTCTAGCATTAGCCGTTTCCCAAACATCTATGAGTCCCGCAAACTTCTTCGCATTTGCTAATAAATAATAGGTTTGGGATGAAGCGTCTGGGATTTTTAACGGATGTGCGGCTACGGTGAGTGCACTCTGAGCTTTGGCGGCTGTGAGCCACATTTCTTCATTGAGTGCGGGATCTATAAATTCTTTTACATCAATAGCCAGCATATGTGCATTTCTACTATGAGAGAAGGTGTTGTGGGTGTATTCAATGCCCGCGTAAACAAGCATTCCATATTCCTTCCACGCACGGTTCTTCTGTTTTTGGATTTCTTGCATGTAAGCAGGCCACGATTTTTCGGTGACCGTGATGTTTAAAACTTTTGCACTTCTTCCTAGAATGTGTTTTTCCGTGCAAAGATGATCGGTGATTGCAATTGCACTAAGTCCGGCTTCCCCGCATAAGTTGACGAGCTTCCCCATGGGAAGTTTTCCATCGCTAAAATCTGTGTGCATGTGGAGATCCAGAGTAATCATGTCTAAATTATCGGATAAAGAATGTGTATTTGGGGTGAAGTCTACGTTAGGGTTTGATCAAGGGAGGAAAAACCGCTTTCTTTTCGCCCATTTCTTTGAAGTAATAGGCACTAGGTCTTGGTGTCCTTTTCATGGTGGTATAGTCTACTTCAAATAAACCAAAACGAGGGTAGTAGCCGTCTATCCATTCAAAATTATCAATCAAAGACCAGTACAGATAACCCATTGGATTTAGGTCTAGGGAATTACAGACCTGAAGAAAGGTAAAAAGATGATTATAAATGAACTCTGATCTCATGGAGTCTTTGGCATCAGCAATCCCATTTTCGCTGATAAGGATAGGGAAGCCACCCAAATTCTTTTTCTTAATTTTTTTTAAAATTTTATTTAAGCCCTGGGGAACAATATCCCACCCCATATCTGATTTCTGAAACTTTTTAACAGAACTAGTAACGCTAAATTTGTCTTTGGAAAACATGTTAAAAGAAACGTAGTCGTGACCATAATAATTTATGGCTAAGAAATCCATTGCTCCCAAACATTCGGGGCACTCCTCTTCAGCGCTAAATATTCCCGGAGCGTATATTTTAATCTTTCCCGATAGAATAGTTTCGTACCAAGACCAATTAAAAACCAAGTCCGCTGTCCTGGCGCCTACCCAGTCAGACAATGAAAAGACATTTTTTGGAGAAAACCCCCTCAGGTGTTGGGCAAAACTAATTCGTGCATTCCCATCTTGATTTTTTATAGCGTGATAAGCCCTGCCATGACTGCGGAGTAAATTAATTGTTACTTGCATCATGCGTTTAAAATCTTTTATTCCGGGCGGAGTAAGTCCGGCTGCATAACCTCCCAACGCATACACTAGAGGTTCATTAATAGTTATCCAATCAGAGACCAGGTCTCCAAATTCTGCGTGAACTGATTCTGCAAAATGCACAAAGTCAGTTATGGTAGTAGGATTTTCAAAACCCCCTTGATCCGCAACCCAAACCGGCAAGGTAAAATGAAAAAGACAAATGACCGGACGGATATTCAAAGATCTTAAATGGCTAAGCATTCTTTTATACTGACCAGCAGCTTCTTTATCCCAAACATTTTTCTTGGGCATAAGCCTTGACCATTCAACGCTAAAGCGGTGGGTATTGCCGTTTAACCATTTTAAATTCTTAAAATCTTCTTCATATAAATTCCAATGATCAGTGGCGGAGCCAGATTGTTCCCCACTTTTTATTTTTCCTGCACGCTCCCACCGGGTCCAAGAATTTTCATTTCCCCCCTCTGCCTGGTGAGAAGAAAGGGACGTGCCCCACCAAAATCCGTCGGGAAATGGAATTGATTTTGTCATTACATAATCTTAACTGAACGCTGAATTTAGCTGTACAAAGAAAACTTATCTTAGCTAAATATTAATAATGAAAACTAGTAAATGGACTGTCTTAGCAATATTTTCTTTATCCGCAGCTATGAGCCAACTTCTTTGGCTTAACTTTGCTCCCATCATTTCTGTTATTCAGCAAACTTACGGTGTAAGTGAAACCAAAGCGAGCCTCTTGATCTTAGTTTTTCCTTTGATCTATGTTTTATTATCCATCCCAGCAGGAATTTATATCGATAAGGTGGGCTACAGGCGTGGAGTTGGTCTAGGTGTTATTGTCATGACCGCTTTCTCATTTCTCAGGATTAACACAGGTTCTTTTAACGGCCTCTTAATAGCGCAGATCGGAATCGCGGCGGCGCAACCATTTATCATTAATGGTATTTCCAAACTTGTGATGGATTGGTTTGAGAAAAGCCAGAGTGCTTTAGCTACAGGCCTTGCCACGGTGGGAATGTTCGTCGGAATGGCCGTCGGGATGGCGGCGACTCCACTGCTCATTTCATCTTACGGGGTCAGAGGCACAATGGGACTTTTTGCCATTATATGTTTAATGACAAGCATCCTATTTTTCATCTATGTCAAAGAAAAGACCGCAGATCCCCGTAGCTCCGTAACCCGAATTGAAAATATTTTCTCTTTTTTCAAAGATAAATCTCTTCTTAAATTATTTATTCTCTCATTTCTAGGTCTGGGATTTTTCAACGGCCTTACGACTTGGCTGGAATTAATTTTAGCTCCTCATGGTATTAATTCAGAGCAGG
>JBBQPV010000178.1:0-5139 GCA_038216925.1 Bdellovibrionia bacterium | reverse complement strand
CACCTATGGCAAGATGACAATCCGGTACCATTGGAGACTCACTGAAATTCTCAATAACTTGTTTATAAAGCGTTATTGCAAGTTTTTCCTGCCCTAATATTTGCCGAGAGAAGGCATTATTGAAAAGAACTAGGTCCATGTCTCTAAAATGAACAAACTTCCTCTGAATCTCATCATAGGTATCAACAGCTTTTGTCACCCAATGCCGACTATTAGAAGATTTTGTCGCAAGTGGACTAAAGCGAATGATTTGATTGTCTTCTCTGTGAACTTCAAAAAACGTGGCCGTTTTCGCACGCCTCATATAAAGCTCTGCCAGACGGAAATGCAAAGAGGGCTCAAGGGCGGTGCCTTTGTATTTGGCCATGAGTTTTTTTAGTTGCTGAAGTGCCTTCTCATCATTTTTACTGATTAGAAGTTCAGTTTTAAGGGCCTTGAGATCATTTCCCTTTTCATCATTTTGCTTAAATTTTAACTCGTCGGCCACGGTGGATTGAACTTTTGATTTTTTATCTTTTGCAACGGCAAATGAGCATACTGCAACGGTAGCAACGGCCACCATCACGGTAATTCTCAGTTTGTAGTTGCAAACTCTGTTCATTTTACTTCCCTACCTAGCAATGACCGCAAATTTAAAGTCGCTGTAACCGGCCAACGCAGACGTGTACATGACCTTTTTTAAAAACGCATAGTTCAGACTTTGGTCTGCCTGCATGATAACTTTACCGTCAAACTGGACGTTCTCATTTTTTTGAGAAATAGCTTTTGATTTATCTGCTTGAGCCGTCAAAGCATCAAACAAGGGTTTCAATAAATTATCTTTTTCCGTACTTGCTGTGGCGCGCGCGTCTACCTTCATGACCTCTTTATCATCCACATAGATAGCCTCTTTGGTGACAAGAATTTTCAACGCTTCCATGGAAATTTCTTGTGACGTTGAAGAAGGAAGGCTGAGGGCCTTACTTGGTGTCATGTCCACAGAGCTTGAAGAATAGCTTTTTAACAAGAACACAAGAATGATTGTAAACATGTCAATCATACTTGTGATCTGAAGTGAAAACGTTGAGTTTTCCGGTTTCTTCATCAATTTATTTAGACTACCCATATTTTTCTCCGCTCACTCGTTCATCACGTTGGCCAAAATAACATCGGGAAAGAGAAGCGGTGTGGCCGCATTCTCAATCATGACTTTTGGATCAGCATTTTCCATACTTCTAGAGCTATCCATAGTTGCAACAATGGCTCTGTAATCCACGTTGGTGTCTGGATTTAATTCCAATCTAAAAACTTTTGGATGCTTCTGCTTTATTTCAACAAGTTTTTTGTGAAAACCCACAAAGTCATAATCCGATGCCGACTTTCTAGGCACAGATAACTTTGTAACTTTTCCCCCTTCATCTTTAATTTCTAAGACAAAGTCTTTTGTCGCAGTCATCTGAACTTTAATAGACACATCATTTTTATTCTTACGATCTTGTTCCAGAGCCTTTGCGACGGGAACTGGCAGCGGAGAGTTGATAATATTCAACTGGAGAAAAGTCGCTGATAGCAGCATGAAAGGGATAATAGATACCATCATATCCATCATGGGAGCTAAGTTAAGATCAAAAGTTGATTCGCCTGACGTGTCCCTAAATCTCAGTCTACGCATTTAAAATCACACAGCCTTTCTCTTGCCGGGTGCAGGTACTTCATGATGACTGCCATTTCCAAAAGCTTTCTTTTCATCAAAGGGCTCGTAGTTTCTGGAAATCAGCATATCCACTACTTTTGCGCTGTTTGCGATGATGTCCTCAATAAGTTTATTTTGTCTGGCTTGTAAGAAGCTGTACAAAATCATCACTGGAATAGCCACAAGAAGACCCATAGCTGTGGTGTTCATGGACATTGAGATACCTTGCGCCAGTAAAGTTTGTTTCTGCGCAGGATCGGCAAAGCTCACCGCTTGGAAGGAAATAATTAATCCGTGAATGGTTCCCAAAAGTCCGACTAACGTAGCAACGTTTGCAATCATCGCTAGATAACCTAATCCCTTTGTGATCAAAGGGACAACTTCCATGGCCGCAATGTCATGGGCATTGCGGATGTTTTCATCGTCTCTGTCTGAACGCTCAAGAATACTTTTTACCACTTTAGGTAAAAGAGCTGTCTTTTGCGCTGAACAAAACGCGATGGCTTCCTCAATTTTATCACTGAGGAGCATGACTTTTAACTGCTTCATAAATTCATCCGTTTTAATGGTGAATTTAAAGTACAGTGCGTTGACTCTTTCCCAGGTAACCGCCGCCGCGAAACCTGCAAGTAGGATCATTCCGTAAACTGGAATTCCCCCATCTATGATGAACTTTCCTAAATCTGACATGGTATCTCCCTCCGCCTTCTCTTAATTAATGTTTTACTGCAACTGGTGTATATGCGACCTGTACGTTCGCGTTTGCCGGCGGCACTGCGCTGCCATGAAACATGATCGTGAAGCCCGATGGATTGTAGGTCCATCCGTTTGTACTATCGTTTGCTATTTCATTTCCGTTAATGAACACATGAATGGTAGCCAAGTTTGGCTCGCTGATTAAATGGTACTGAGTAAGAATTTCTGCGATTCTTGCTCTAAGGTTTTTTGTGGCCTGAACCAAATCTGCAGCGCAGATTGATTCCACTACACCGCCGCTTGCATTTGATAAATCGAGGTATTTTAAGCCCGGTGAAGAAAATTGATTGTAGGTTAAACACTCAGGTGAGAGTTCCTTCACAACAATACTATTGGCAAGCCAGCCGCGATATCCCCATGGGAAAGCTGGTTTTTTTGAATCTAGTAGATCTATGTAATGTTTTGAGTTGGAAACACTTCCATCATCTTCGTCGGACAAAAATAAAACTGCTAGTAAGGCATCAGGTCTAAAGAATCCGGAATTGACGCCAGCAAGGTTGCCATCACTCAATGCATTTTCCATGGCCTCAAGCCCACGGGACAGATCACTTCCTCTGGTTCCTACATTCATATTATTAATAAATGCCTGCTTTAAATTTGGAGTACTTCTGGTAAGAACTTTTGGTGATCCCACAAACGTGCCTTTAGCACCACCTCCGGACATGTCCATGGTGGTCACGGCAATTCTGAAATCAAAACCGCTTGACATCATGTAATCAATAAAAGTTCCAAAACTTGCGGAGAGTTGTGCTTGTTTACTTCCCATTGAACCAGAATTATCAACCACAACTAAAATGTCAGTGGATGTATTGTAGGTAATTTTCTGTCCAAAGCTTTGTGAAACGCCGGAGAGTCCAAAGTTTGCGTTACCGCATCCAATGGAAAAAGTGACAATGATGAGGGTAAGAAAAAACCCTTTAATCATTACGCCGCCTCCGAAGACATTGATTTAATAATGTCTTTTTCAGATTTAGGAATATTGATGAACTTCACTCCGTAGACCATAGGAGCATTTCTATCTTTAATATTTTTCAGATATTTTTTACTCACCACTTCACATAGAACGTTAAAGGATTTTGTAGATTCTCCCGGCTTAAAGTGCAGATAGACACTTTGCCCGGGCATGATCATGGCATTTTCTATGACGATTCCGGCTCCGCCCTCTCCTAATTCGGTAGTATGGCCGGACCAGAAATTTTTATTATCATGTGCAACAATAGAACAATTGTATTTTAAGCGGGCAAATTTTCTTCTAAAGAATACTTCTTCAGACTTTGCTTCTTTTGTTTTCATTACCGCACGGATTCGGTCTGGAGAAAAATCAGGGAGCTGGGCCACCCGGGTCCAAGACTCCATGCCTTGACGCCAAACATAGTCATATTCAAAGAGCACTTTTTGCTGAAGCATTTTAATAACATCTGTAAATCCAAAAGGTCCTTGTCTGCTCTCACCCTTCAAGATAAACCAATCCATTTCTGTGGACATGGGTTCAGGTGGTATAACGACGGTGTCGTTAATCATCGGAGCAGCGGCGACCGGTGCAACCACTGTCGCTGCCTCCGTTAATTCTTCCGTTGGTTTTGGAATTTGTTTTGCTTTAAAATTTTTGGCAA
Organism: Bdellovibrionia bacterium; assembly: GCA_038216925.1. Lineage (GTDB taxonomy): Bacteria > Bdellovibrionota > Bdellovibrionia > JABDDW01 > JABDDW01 > JBBQPV01. The sequence goes on along the minus strand of JBBQPV010000178.1, from coordinate 1,098 downwards.
ACTCTGGGTGCTGGCAAATAAGAATCCACTGATTGGTTTCTTCAAGAAATAATTGGTCTGTGGCTTTTAATTGATCACCGGCAACCATATCTAGAATAACCTGGAATTCCAGGGGCCCAAAATTCTCGATACCGTTATTAACAGTAAATTTCTTCTCTTCCATATGTACGTCCCAACATTATGTTTTCAATTTCATTATGTTTATCGGTGACACTAGTCCCAAAACTTAATGTTCTGAAAACTGCGTTAAAGTTAGACAGATTGCTATGAACGCTGCTTCCCATACGGTGTACAGAAGAATTTAAGAGGGGGTCCGGACTAAAGTCTCGTCAATCCAGGTATTTTCAGGTATTCAGAACCATGGTTTTAAAATTTCCAACAATTCTGAATGAAATTTTGGATGAAGTGACACTGAAGTCCAACAAGGGCTTAAAAGTGCGAGCGGTGTTCGACCTAGACAGTACCCTTTTTGATGTAAGCTACCGCATTGCGGAAATCCTTAAAGAATTTGCAAATCATCCCACCTACTCGGTTTCCCATCCCGAAGAATCTGCTGTGTTAGCGTCTTTACGTCCCCACCCTACGGACTATGGTGTAAGACGGACGCTGGAAAGAATCGGTTTCCCGTGGCGGGACATGGATTTTATTAAGTCCATGGTAGAATTTTGGAAACTAAAATTTTTTTCAAATGAATACATACGGTATGACCAACCCTATCCAGGTGCAGTGGAATTTGTTAATGCATTAAAAATTCGCGGAGCTGAGATTTATTATCTTACCGGGAGAGATATCCCTCGCATGAAAGATGGCACTCTGGACTCGCTGAGAAAATTCGGTTTTCCTATTAGCGATAACCATCAAAATCTTTTCCTGAAGCCCCATTCTGGAATTGGAGATGTGGAATTTAAGAAAAGTCATTTTCAGAAAATGTTAAACGAGGAAGACGTTTTGTTTTTTGAAAATGAACCTGCCAATATCCTAACTGTTTCTGAGAATTTCCCCCATGTGAAAATTGTATTTGTGGACACCGTTCATTCTGGAGTTGGCAAATTGCCTCCAGAACACATCATAAAAATTCCGGGTTGGATTATTTAAGGT
>JBBQPV010000177.1:0-5154 GCA_038216925.1 Bdellovibrionia bacterium | reverse complement strand
TCTAAGGTTCAATTTTTTATGTATGTAAAATGTGAGTAGAGCAGAAAGGACAATGTGTAGGTTTGAGACACAACAAAAACCCATCAGAACCAGGATGTTTAACGGGACGGGAATATGTCCATATTCCTTAGCGGTGTAAGCGACCCAATAAAATCCGATGAGAGTAATAAAGAATTGAGTGATAAAACTTAAGAGCAAAACGTTTTTAAAATTTTTTTCTTTGTAAAGGGTGACCCAAAGAGGACAAAAACAAAAAAAGACCGCCCAGGCGTAGAAAGGAGGGTAGCTTGTAGCGCACAAGATTCCCGAGGTTAGCGCGGGCAAAATGAATTTCAGCGATGTTTTTATTGATAAATATCTCAAATTGCTTTCAAATAATAGGATGGAGATTCAAGAGTATTCTTCCACCACTATTCATTGCCCCCATTGCCATAAAAGATTTCTTGTGGCAACTCAAAGACTAACAGAGGGAGAAGCTAGATTTCAATGCACTTCTTGTCAGGCTTTTTTTGCTATGAATTGGCAGGGCCTCAAAGACGAAGGCAAATCTGAGACATACGTTTTGGAAGTGCCACAAAAGACCATCGAGTGCTTTAAGTGTCATCACCTATGTGATCTCCACGCCAGTGAGTGTCCAGCTTGCGGCATCCTTTTTGAGAAATTTACGTCCAATGAAACTTTTGGTATTAGGTCCCATATTGTTGAGATTTCAAAAGCCTGGGAAGAAGTGCGGAGAGACTATGGCAATGAAACTGGTCATCAACTTTTTATAAAACTGTGCGCCGACCACGACCAGCTCATCTACGCGACTCAGCAGTATAAAGCCATATTGACCGTCAATCCCAGTGAAAGTCTTGCGCAAAAAATGCAGCGATTGATAATACAAATGGCTGAAGGAAAGCAGCTCATGGGTGAGGCATCTACAAAGACGTATACGCCATTGAGATTGAAATTAGATGTCTATAAATTAGTTGTTACGTTTTGTTTGATATTTATTACTGTGGGTTTGGCTTTTGATCCCCTAAGGCACTTTGTGGCCCTAGGGTCTAGCGTCCTATTTTTTGCTCTTATTATCCGTCACTGGATTAATTAATTTTTATCCTCAGAAGCAGACTGTCTGGTTGGTTGCCCAAGAAACTTAACCAGAGCCGTAGCGCCGTTTTGTGGCGCGCTGGCGGTTAATTTATCAGTAATAACGCCAGATGCATGGGAAGTACCCGCAGTGGTGGATATTCCTGTTAAGGGAATTTCTGGTTGGATGGCAAGAGCTGCATAGCTATTGAGTTTTCCACTATTAGAAGTTTTTTCTCGCAAACCGGGAAGTTCATCGGCGGTGCTTAAAATCTGCTTTTTTACTTGGGCGTATTTAAACTCTTTATTATGTGAAAGCACCAGAGCTGCTACTCCGGAAACAAAGGCTGTGGCTTGAGATGTGCCCGTCATCAAACCATATTTATTTCCCGGAAGAGTGGAGTAAATGTTTTCCCCAGGTGCCGCGATGTTAACGGATCTTGAACCAAAATTACTAGATTTTAAAACATTGGCCATGGGATCAATAGCTGTCACAGAGATGATATTATCTAAATTATAATTTGCAGGATAGTAATGTGCTAAATCGGAATTGGAATGTTCATTACCCGCAGCTGCGATGAATAATATTCCCTTGTCATGGGCTTCTTTGATTGCATTAAATTCTTCATCACTTGGTTCAAGTCCGCCACCAGAATAATTAATAATGTGCGCGCCCATTTTTACGGCATATTGAATGGCCTTAATTGTATTTTTTAAATTATTACCACCGCGAGCTTGAGGATCAAAATATTTTAGAGCCATGAGTTTGACTTTGGGACAAACTCCGATGCTCCGTCCTTTGCCACCGATAGCCCCAATTATTCCTGCGATGTGTGTTCCGTGACCATGGTTGTCTCCTACATGGGGAGAGTTATTAACGAAGTCCCAACCGTAAACGTCATCCACGTAACCGTTTCCATCGTCATCAATTCCGTTATGTGATTTGTCATTCCCTTTTGCATCCAGGCCCACTTCTCCTGGATTTTTCCACATATTGTCAGCAAGGTCTGGGTGATTAACATCAATTCCGGTATCTACAATTGCGACGATTTTTTCTCCATCGCCTAGGGTGATGTCCCAAGCTTTGTTAGCTTTGATGTCACTTTGACCGCCGGTGCCCATAAGTCCCCAATTCTTTTTGATACTTGGGTCATTGAGAATGACTTTTACTTCTTCATCGGGTGAAGGGGTCATGATTTTTGGAATACCTACGCTGGTCATTCGGGAAGATTCAACTTCTTCTGGTTCAGCGGAAGGGCCATTATCTGCAAGCGCAAGAAGTAGAAAATGAAGACCTAAAACCACTAGAAATGTAGTGGCCATAGAACTGAGTATTACCTTAGCGTTAACTTTCATCCCTTTATCCCCCGAAAGATTGAACTTTCAAAGGGTATAAGGAGCAAAACAAAGGCCTGTCAGATCCGGCATAAGTACTTGAAAGTACTATGATTATAATGACAATAGTGTCTATGTTTTGAGCAGCTGTCAGTGGTTTAATTGATACTGGCGTAATTATTGAACTATCAGAATATGCAGAACTATCTTGGACGTATGCCGCAATTAAACCTGCTTATAGGAATTTAAACCGTCACTTTGTCCTTAATTTGGACAGTGCGCTGAGGAGAAGTATATGCGATTTGGATTAGTTATATTAGGAGTTTTAGCGGCCACCCAAGTAATGGCGATGCCGAACAATTTGAGCAATCAAGAATCCATAGCAATAAAAGATGGTGAATCAAGGCGGGTTCGAGGGTTCGAGGGAACTGAGAAGGTGGACGAGTCACTATATTGCTTTTCCGCTAATAGCAGGGAACTTGCTCTAGTAGTTGCTGATGGGGCGCAAAATACGAGAAGTAATTTTGTGGTATACAGTTTAAAAGAAAAGCCTCTGTACACAGAAATGAGACAGACGTTTCATTGCGCAGATTTTTCTAAGACCGTAGTTATAATGCAAAATAAATAATCTATTTGTCTGAAAAGCTGAGACACCACTCCGGGAAGGCGATAGATTCTTCCGTAGTGGTGATTCTTAAATAATTGATAAAATTTCTCATGACTAGTTTGACGTAGCTGCGGGTTTCTTCATAAGGGATATCTTCTATGAATATGAGCGGATCACCATTGTATCTGGTTTTTACCCACTTTTTTACAGCGTCAGGACTGGCGTTGTAGCCTGCGGTTGCAAGAATAAAATTTCCATCAAAATGATCATAGTAACTTCTCAAGTGTTTTGCCCCCAAACTTATATTAATAGCGGGATCAAACAGATCTTCTTTTTTTATTTCATGGGAGATTTTTTTTGCCACGTCGGGAAGAAGTTGCATTAGTCCAATGGCGTCGGCGCCTGATTGGGATAAGGGGTTGAAACTAGATTCCTGGCGGATAATCGCTAAAACGTACTCGCTCCAGAGTCCTGAATCCTCGGCGGATTTCTGAATCAAATCTAAATAAGGAGTGGGAAAAATCAACGGAATGTTTTTTACAGTGAATCGAGTGCGATCTAAAGTGGGGAGCTTTGCAATTTTGAAGAAAGCGACAGCATAATTTTGTGCTTCCCAATAAAGGGGTAAAATATCTTGCCAGTCTTTTACTGCATTTTCTTTTAAAGGTAACTCTTCATTGAGCATAGCTTGGGCGGCAGAAAATTCGCCGGTTGTTGTCAGCCAGTGAAAAAGTGGCAAATCAAAGTTTGCGGGAGGATGCGCAACATAAGGTTCTGATCTAGAAATGTTTGGAATTTTTAAGCCGAGTTTTAGATAACTGAGGAAACTGTAATATCCTAAAGGGTCTTCTTCAATGATCTGCATATATTTAGAATAGGCATCTTTTTTTTGATTTAATTTCATCAAACTTTGAGCCTGCCAGAAAAGAGCTTGTGATCTCTTGCCTTGCTCTAAGAGTTCGGTGGACTCAATCTGTTTGAAAACCGCCAGAGCCTCATTGATTTGGTTATTTTTAAAATACAGCCATCCCTGATTCCAAAGATACGGATTTTTTTCAGCATGGGTCTTATTTAATTCTTGGCCGGCAAATTCCAAGTTTTGTAATGCAGTTTTGGTGTCACCACCTTCTTCAGCTAGACGCGCCTTTAAAAAATAGAGCTCGGTCAGAGGGACTGTGTTTTTGATGGTTTTTTCTAATTTCTTAATTGTATTTGACGCCGTCTTATTTTGATGTTCCGTCCATTGGGCACGGGCCAGAAGTAAACCGGAATTCAAAAAAACTTTTCCCGTAGAGGCGGATGGAGAGCTGCGAAATTTTGAAAGATCTAATTTAAAGAGCTGTCCGGAAACTTTTAACGCTTCTTTTTTAGCTTGATTCATTTTAAATGCATTTCGACGAATTTCCAAAATTTTCCGAGTCAGTTCATAATTTGGAGACTTAGCTTTAGCCACGATTTTTAGTGCCATGGCAGCTTCATTTGCCGCAAGTGCGTCTTGAGCGGCGGCTATTTTTTCTGGAATGGATTTAAGGTCAGATTTTTTAGTGAAGCGAGGTGAAATCCTGATCAATTCACTTTCAAAACCTGTCCCCGCGTCCTGTAAAATTTTTTCTTTTTCTTTTTTGTTAGTGCTCGCTCTCACATATGAAATGATATTTTCTTTCTGACCCAAATTTATCTGAGTTTTTCTCAACAGTGTTTCCATCCAGGGATGGGGAGTTTTGGTCCGCAAGTAAACATCGATTTCTTTAATTAAACCGGATTTTTCTACGGCGGACAATTTACATGCTTCTGAAACCTTTTGAAGCATCACGGGGTATAGTGGGTGAGTTAAGTTTTCTTTGAGTTTTCTAAAAGACCCGCACGCGGAAGGGTTGTTGTAAAGTGACCATAGCTTTGCCTCCATGAATTTTGTCCAGTAGGCACAGTCATCGGTTTTACATTTTAAGTTATATTCTAAAAGCATGTTTTGGTAGGAGGTGGGATCAAATGACTTATTGGGTAGGGGAGGGAATGGAACCTCTGCAGCCCTTGCCGATGCAGAAAACAAAAGAGAAATTATGACGAGTATTACTGTTTTATTTCCTGCCACAATGCCTCTTTGTCCTGAGTACTCATAGAAACAAAATCCACACCACGTT
>JBBQPV010000176.1:0-5170 GCA_038216925.1 Bdellovibrionia bacterium | reverse complement strand
ATTGCAGTTCCATTGGGTAATTATCACAACCAAAGACCAAACGGGAAACCCGGAGCCGAATTCATTAATATCAATGATGTGGAGACCGCGGTGAAACTCTGTGTGCGATTTTATGAGAATTTTGCCAAGAAAATAAATCCTTTAAAGGATTTTTCTACATTATTAATGAAGGAACTTAAGAGCAGCGAAATTCATTTTAAGAGAAAGATTACCTATGTTCCAAGGATTTAATCCTCCCAATCTAAAATTATTTTTTAGGAAAGATGACCCTCAGGACCCAAGGTTGGGAGAGATGGTTTCAACCAAAATAGAAAAATCTCATCTGAATTCATCATGCACAGTGATTTTAGGATACCCAGATGATGAAGGCGTGTCTCTGAATGGTGGACGAGTGGGTGCAAAAGGTGGCCCTGATTCTATTAGAACAGTATTTTATAAAATGACTCCTAGTTTGAATTCTAGACCCAATGTGGCGATCATTGATGGTGGAAATATTTCTCTTGAAAACGATCTCAACGCACGTCACAAGAATGCCGAGATCGCAGTGAAAGAAATTTTAGATTCAGGCAGCAGAGTTGTCAGTTTAGGCGGTGGACATGACTACGGTTACTCCGATTTGGCTGCGTTTTGTCAGTGGGCACAGGAAAATAAAAAAATCCCTTTCATCTTAAATTTTGATGCCCATCTAGATGTAAGGGCCGACACTAATGGTTCAACCAGTGGCACCTCGTTTTTCCGCCTGCTTAATAAATATCCTAAAACCAAGTTTGCCGAGGTGGGAATTCAAGACTGGTGCAATTCTAAATCCCACGTCAATTGGCTCAAGGAAAAGCGTGCTTCTGTTTACACTTTAGATGAAATTTTTAATCACAAAAGAGGATTTCAGGATTTTTTATTAAACAAAGTATTGAAAGACTTTGATAAAAGAAAACATACTCTCGCTGTCAGCATTGACATAGACGGTTTTTCTTCAAAGGATTGCCCCGGGGCAAGCCAAGTTTTTCCTTTGGGATTATCTGTCGAAGATTTCTACAGGACCTGGTCTAGCAAAATCGTCCCAGACTTTAAGCCCGCCTTGGTTGGCATATATGAAGTAAATCCAACGTACGACATAGACCAAAGAACGGCAAAAGTTGCCGCCATCCTCATGCACAGTTTTGTTTTCAAATAATAGCTAGTTTCTCTCATAGCCAGTCTCCATTTTGCCGATTAAACAGAGAACAATAATTTGGGGTAAGTTTGCAAAATAACTACAGAATGCAAAGACAACTGAGATCTTTGGCAGATGATGGAATCGGCGATCCTAAAAAAAGCTCCGGTGATTCTTCATCTAGTGCCATTTCCACAGAACAAACAAAAGTTGTTGTCTTAGTAAACGAAAACAGTCCCACAATTCCTACGTTGCTATTTTTGAGACGCCGTGGTTACAAGATAAAAATTATTCATAAACTCATGGACACAATCAGTTGCCTCATGACGTTTAAACCCGACGTATTTCTATTGAGTTGGAATTTACACAAAACCGATGCTAGAAAAGCCCATTTTCTAATCACTTCAAAGTTCAAAGTGCTGTGCATTGTCTTCGGTGAAGAAAATAACACGAAAACCTCAAACAGTCTCATGCGTTCCGGAATTCCCAATACCCTTCTTCCTCCCGTAAGTGGACCTGGAATGCACATGAGAATTCAATCGCTATTGAGAAACCAGCGCGCGTCTCAAGTGACCAGTGACATGAAAGCATCTGGGCTACTGAAAAGTAAAGTCGCCGGGAAAGGTGACAGAACAGTCATTCGGTCAACACCAGAAGGATATGAGGCAAATTCACACAACTATGGGTCATTTAAAAAAGGGCGCACATTGCCCCCTGGAGACGAGTCATCACTCACAGACGTACCACCAACCACCATGTGGAATAAAGTTGGCGGTGGTTCCTCAGATCCCAAAGAGCAAATGTGGCAGGGCGTAGCCAATAAGGGTGGCAAAGAGAAATTTTACTACTTCCGCGGCCCTGAAGCGCCGAAATTTAATAGCGCACTTCAAAAGTGGGAAAACACCGGAGAAGTTCAGCTTATAATGACCGATGAAAAGGCCGATGCCGATCTCCTCACCCTCCTTCAAAATGTTTCACCGTCTCCGGATTTTAGTTTTAAATCTGGCCCGATAAATTCCGGGAATATCATTGGTCAGTCGGATCCTCAAAGTAGGTCCTCCGGATCTGATTACTTAGGTTCCCCATCTCCAAATGATAATCATAAGTCAAAGCAGTCCGAACAGGAGCTATTAGAAAAAGAGTTTTCAGAGGAAATGGATGAGCCGGATTTGGGATCTCTTGATATTTCTGTAGGGGGATTATCAGAAAAAGAATTAGCAGCAGAATTACAAGCGGCAATTTTGGGCGACGACGTTCCACCTGAATTAGAAGAAGATGAAGAAGAGTCACCAGAGCCCGAATTTCACCAGCCTAATGAAGAAAAGGAAAAAAAATCAAACTCTGCGCAGCAAAAAGCAGCTAAAGAGGAGTCCTTAATAGACATGCCCTATGTGGGTCAAACCCAACTCTCTCCTAATGCACGAAAAACTCTTCTTGCACAAGGCGTTCAAAAAGCGGTGGCGACTGTTTGTCAACCCAGCACAAAAAACACTAAGGCTGTCCATAATGTTTCAAAATGTACGGTGACTATTATTAAAACCACTCGTTACCGCGGGTATTTGGTTGGGGGAAATGCCAGTGATCTTCCGGATCACGTATTAATGAAAGAAGTGATTTCAAACTTAACTCAGACAATGCGCGATTTGGGAGAACCATTAAATCCCGTCACTGGGACCCTGGAACTTCAACTGGATCCCCTTCCTTTTATGCTTTGGGCGCAACACAAAGCGGAATTTTATGTCAAATCTAAGCACGGCGATGATGAAATTGTATTTGCCTACGTCCCACTGGATACTTTACCTGAAGTTATTGAAGAGGACTCAGAACAACTCATGAGCATTGATATTGCGTTCACTTGGCCTGATAAACCGGTTCATTTTGACGTTTATATTTATATGCCTAAAAATAATAAATACCTGCTCTATATTAAAAAAGGTTCAGTACTTTCTAACAAAACAATTATTAAGCTCACTCATTTCAACGTTCAAAAACTCTATATTAGAAAAACCGACGAAGACCTGTTCTATGCTTATGGAGCTAAGTACAAAGTTTTAGATGGGGCTGCCGACCTTGAAACCCCAAAGAAAAAAGCCAGTTAAGCCCTACCCGCCCACGTATAAATTTTAGACGTCAGAGCTTTTTTTCCGCTTCTTACACATAATGAAAACCTCCTAAACTGTTACAAACACGGAGAAATTCAATTAACTCGGCACATTGTTTGCTCTTAGGTCTCACAATAACCAACAATTGGAGAATCTGTGAAGTTACTCATTCTTTGTGTTTTGACCTTTGCCTCGCTTCAATCATCACGATCGTTTGCACAACAATCCGCTGAGCCAGCCCTCCATCCACCTAATTTTCGGGGAACCAGCCAGCAAATGTTCACAGAACTTATGAAAGATAAGTACCTTTATCAGACTTATAGACGAGCACATTTAGACCATGCATCTACCGATATTGATAAGAGTTTTCGGGAATTTTTTTTCGCCGATCCCATCTTTGGCCCTGAAATGCCTTTTATTGAAAATTTTTTGAGTGCCAGCGCCTCTAGCACAATCTCTATGAATCACGGCAAAATGACCAGAGTAACCAATGACATAAACAGTAGATATTATAGAGCAGTAAGAAATGTCATGCTCAAGCACGGAAAGACTGAAGCGGAAATTGCCGACGTTGTCATATTGAGAGCTTTTGGGGAGCTCAATGCTTACACCTTTGGACCCAATGTTGTTGTTGTCTATGACAAATTGGATGAAGAAGCGTCCGATGGGGAGCTAGAAGCTGTCCTTGGTCATGAATTCACACATATCATTAATGGTCATGTGACCATGGGAGTTCTGCTGGATTTCATGGTGCAACGGATTGCCGAGTTGGCCTTTGCATCTGATGATCCCATGGACGAAGAAGATTCAAGAAAATTGTCAAAAATGTCAGAGAATATTCTCCGGCACTTCGAAGAAGCGGATTTAGAGCGACTGAACCGGAGAATTGGACAAGGCGCAAATCATTCAGAAGCTAGAAAAGTAAATGCAGCATTAGTAGCAACTAAATTTCGAAGCGTACGAAGTGCTTACGAAGTGATGATGAATCGCCTGAATTTAAGGGCGGCGCAAGTAGGGCCTGAGACCATTGCCCAAAGCTGCAAAAATTTTATCATCATGCTTAGGAAAAACAATTTAGGTTTAGAAGTTCCCAAGCAGCTTGACTTATTTTTATCAAGGGTGAGTGAAGATCTCACTACCACCGGGCGCCCTAATGTTTCTGATTATGTTAAATACTTTTCCGTATGGATTCCTGGAATAGCCAGTAGAGGGTGGGAAACTTCCGCAGATTTTGGTGGAATGCTTATGCCCAATGGCCCTTACTTCAGCGCTAAGTTTGACCTTTATGTGGCCGGTGGCATGGGCCTTCCCCGAGATTATTACAACCTTCCCCTCAGCCTTCGGGGACCGGTCATCCGAGCTCGTTTAAGACAGGCCGTCGTTGATGCCCAGAAGCAACTGGATTACATGATCTCCACTCAGACTCAAGAAGAGTATTATATGAACATTGTTAAAGATGGTGGCTCACACCCGTTGAGTGTCATCAGAGCAGTAAATGAAAGTTATTACTCTCAAACACGAGGGATAATAGCTCTTAGAAATCCCTTCTTAAATTTTTTACTCTTACTTGATTACGTTAACAATGACGCTATGGATGTGGCTCTTTCTATCAACGAGCAAGAAAGTCAATTGAAGGTGCTCACCGATTATTCCGAAAGATTGAAGAATCAAAGTGAAATTCCAAAAATTGTAGAAGAGTTGAAATCTGAAGGTGTGACCATAAATGATTTCGCTAGAGAATTACCTAAGGCTCAAAAAGGAACGGAAAAAAACATCGCAAGCTTAAAGAAATTTCAAAATGGTGTGCTTCGTAAAAAGGCGCGCATTGAAAAGACAGTGATGACCCTGGTTTCTAAGCTAGGATTTGCCGATTCCAATCCGCTAGCTAATCCTAGACTGAGAAATATTGTGGAATTTT
>JBBQPV010000175.1:0-5215 GCA_038216925.1 Bdellovibrionia bacterium | reverse complement strand
GGGCATATATTCACCAAAAGTCATTTCATTTATTCCAAGTGACGTCATTCGATTTTCCATGTCATCAGAACCCAAGAGTATTCCCCCACCCACTTGCTGCTTAAATAAATCTAAAGCGGCAGCGGAAATTTTTTCTTTTCGAACACGTTTGAGGTCTTCAAGGATTGCATTCATAACTTTGCCCACGCTGTTACTTTCCGTACCGGCGTAAATAGCCAGAAGACCGCTGTCAGTAAGAGTCACAAGTTGAGAGTAAACGGTATACGCTAGACCCCTCTTTTCCCTGATACTTTGGTAGAGTTTAGAGCTCATCCCTCCACCCAGCCAGGCATTTAAGACGTAGGCATCAAATCTGCGAGCATCGGTAAAACCAACTCCGTCAAAGGCAACAAGGACGTGGGTCTGCTCCCCTTCTTTGACTAATACTTCTCGAATGGGTTTTGATTTAGCAAGCTTACGTTTAACGGCAACTTTTTTGCCTTTTTTTACTTTCAGATATTTTTCTACAAATCGGACTACTTCATCGTGATCTAGGGCACCGGATGCTGCCACAATAATATTTGATCCCACATAGTGCTCTCGATAAAAAGCCATGAGTTGATTTCTGGTCATGTTGGTCAAACTTTTCTCTGTTCCTAAAATGGGCCACCCCAAAGAGGATCCTGGATAAAGCTTTTCAAAAAAGACATCAAAGGCATATTCCTCTGGGCTATCTTCCGTCATGGCCAATTCCTGCAAAATAACTTTTCTCTCTCGCTGAAAATCTCTTGGTCTAAAAGACGCCTGGGTCACCAGATCCCCCAAAACTTCAATGTCTAATTCTAGATCTTGCTTTAAAGACGTGGCGTGAAAACAAGTGAATTCTCGAGTGGTGTAGGCGTTAAGATCTCCACCCACCGCTTCTATAGATCGGGAAATTTCATAGGAAGATCTTTTTTTAGTTCCTTTGAAGACCATGTGCTCAACAAAATGAGAGGCTCCCATTTCATCTTTTTTCTCATCACGGGTCCCTGAACAAACAAAAATTCCCACAGCCACCGATCTCTGGTGCCTGTGGGATTCAGTTACTACTGTAATTCCTGATTTGGTAACAGTCTTCTTAAACATTCCTTAATTAGGTTTGTCTAAAAGTGCTTTTCTGGAAAGTTTGATTTTACCTGTGCGATCCACATCCAAGACCTTTACATCCAGCTCGTCGCCTTCTTTCAAAACATCGGTCACCGCTCTGATACGGTCGTGGGCGATTTCTGAAATATGCAGGAGTCCGTCTGTCCCAGGAATGATCTCAACAAAAGCTCCAAAGTCAGTGATTTTTCTCACTTTTCCTTTGTAGGTTTTGCCGATCTCAGCCTCGGCACAGATATTTCTGATCATATCCACTGCTTTTTGAGCTGCGGCGGAATCACTGGTGGCGATATTGATTTTACCGTTGTCATCAATGTCAATTTTAACACCGGTAGCCTCGATGATAGATTTAATCATCTTGCCCCCCGGACCAATAACTTCTCGCACCTTGTCTGGCTTAACCTCAATGGTGATAATTCTAGGAGCAAAAATACTGATGTCTGTCTTAGGAACAGAAATGGTTTTCAGCATTTCATTTAAGATATGCATGCGGCCAACAGCTGCTTGAGCAAGCGCCTTTTCCATAATCTCAAATGTCACGCCGTCGATTTTAATGTCCATCTGAAACGCGGTGATTCCGCTCTTTCCACCTGCCACTTTAAAATCCATGTCACCAAGATGATCTTCATCACCTAGGATGTCTGACAAAATAGCAAAATTATTTCCCTCTTTAATGAGCCCCATGGCAATTCCAGCCACAGGTTCTTTAATAGGAACACCCGCATCCATCAAAGACATACATCCAGAGCAAACGGTTCCCATTGAAGATGACCCGTTACTTTCCAGAACTTCTCCAACAATACGCATGGTGTACGGAAATTTATCATAGTCCGGGAGAATGGCTCTGAGAGCGCGTTCGGCAAGAAAACCATGACCGATCTCTCGGCGTCCCGTTCCACCCATCCGCCCTACTTCACCTACTGAGTAAGGGGGAAAGTTATAATGTAAAATAAATTTCTTGTAGTAATTGCCACCGATGGAATCAATCATCTGTTCGTCATCGGAAGTTCCTAATGTAGTCACACCCAGAACTTGCGTTTCTCCTCGAGTGAACACGGCAGAACCGTGAGCACGGGGAAGAAGTCCAACTTCACAGGTGATGGGACGGATATCCGTTGTGGATCGTCCATCAATACGCTTTTTATCATCGGTGATCATTTTCCGAGCCGCAACGTACTTGACGTTTTCTAAAACACCGTCAAGAACTTGTTTTTTCTGTTTTAATTCTTTGTCATCAAGACCGGTAAGAAACTTCTCTGTGGCTTCTGTTTCTGCTTGTCCGAAAGCTTCATAGCGAGCCATCTTTTCTTTGACGTCCAGTGCCTTTTTAATTCTGGGCATGAGAAAATCTTCTAATGATTTCTTCAGTTCAGGATCCACTTTAGCTGGAACAAATTCTCGCTTAGGTCTGCCGGCTTTTTCTCTCAAACGATCTTGAGCTTTCATGCAATCTTGCATGGCCTCATGACCAAATTTCAAAGCTTCCAGCATGAGTTCTTCAGAAACAAATTTAGCTGCACCTTCAACCATCAAAATGGCATTTTTAGTTCCAGCGATTATCATTTCAATTTCTGCGTTTTCTAAATCTGCAAGCGGAGCATTCACTACAAATTTGCCGCCAATGCGAGAAACATGCACTGCCGCCGTGGGACCATTAAAAGGAACCGCACTGATTTGTAAAGCTGCCGAAGCACCAATACTTGCTAGAACTCCTGGTTCCATACTGTTATCCGTACTGAGTACAGCTGCCACCACTTGGGTTTCATTGAGATACCCTTCAGGAAACATAGGGCGTATGGGACGGTCAATAAGGCGCGCAGTCAATGTAGCGTCGGTTGTTGGTTTTGCTTCACGTTTAAAAAATCCGCCGGGAATTTTACCGGAGGAATAATATTTTTCTTGGTATTCAACTGTAAGAGGAAAAAATTCCTGGCCAGGTTTGGCCTCTAGATTAGAAACAACGGTGACTAAAACCCTTGTGTCATTACATGATACAAGGACCGCTCCATCAGCTTGTTTAGCAAGCTTACCGGTTTCCAAAGTGACTTCTTTATCTCCCAGTTTGAAGGTTTCACGAACAACCTTCCAGTTCGGGTGTTGCGACATGGTATTCTCCTTCACTTTCGGATTCCGAGACTTGAAATCAATGTTTTATATTTGCCGGCATCATTACGTTTTAGGTATTCCAGTAATCGACGACGAGTTCCAACCATTTTTAATAAACCGCGGCGGGAATGAACATCCTTAACGTGGGTTTTAAAATGATCTGTTAAATCGTTAATTCTTGTTGTGAGAAGAGCTACTTGAACTTCTGGGCTCCCCGTATCTAATTCTGACCGGCGATGCTTCTTAATAACCGTTTGCTTGGTTTCTTTTGTGACAGCCATGTTTTACTCCTTAATTGTTTTTTTGCATTAATCTTACCGGCCTTAGCCCCGTCGGCAAATCGAGGGCCACCAGTGGATACATTGAACTAACATACTCTAATCTTTGCTACAACTTACAAATCAATGGTTAAAGACCCGGGCAAGCTTCACTCCCTTACTGGGATCACTCACAGCTAGAGCTAGGAGAAGACCGTTCTCATCTAGTAACCTCACCCCTTTGTCTCTTAATTTAGCATTAAGAATTTGGCTATAAACGCCCTTAGGAATCTGACCATTGATCACAAGTCCTTGGTCCCTGCCGGTTACCCTTAGGGCAGGCCAACCGCCAAGCACATCCACTAAGGGAATGAGTTTGACTTGCTGGTTCCCCATATCCAATTTTTCTAAATCACTTAAAGTCACACTTTGCCCAAGTTCAAATGATCCCGATTTAGTTCTTCTCAGACTTTCAACGGTGGCATCGCAATGAAGGATCTCCCCCAGTTTTTCAACCCAGGAGCGCACGTAGGTGCCCTTTTCACAGTCAAGATCAATAATAGCTTTGTCATTACTGAATTCCACAAGCCGTGCATCTTGGATCACCATGTCTTTTATCGGTAACTCCACGTCTTCATTTTTACGGGCATATTCATACAGCTTTTTTCCTTGAACTTTTACAGCGGAATATTTGGGAACTTTAAGACTAATAGTTCCCACAAGAGTTTTAATTTTTGAAATCAGGAGATCAGACGTTAAATCAATGGCACCCTTCTCACCAATGACTTTACCAGAAATATCTCCGGAATCTGTTTTGACGCCAAATTTTACTCCAACTCGGTAAGACTTTTCTTCAGTCATCACATATTGACTGAGTTTAGTCCCCTCACCGATGAGGCAAATTAGAATGCCGGTAGCAATAGGATCTAGGGTTCCCGCATGGCCGACGGCTCTGGTGTTAAAGATATTTCGCACAGAATCTACTACATCGTGACTTGTGACACCGGCTGACTTGTCGATAATAATTGCACCATTAAGTGACATTAAAAACTTCCTAGCTCCAAAATTGTTTTCTCTAAAATACTCTTCACGCCGTCTCTATCCCCGCCCATCATGCAGCCGGCGGCTAAACTGTGTCCACCACCACCAAACTTTTGGGCAATCTTTAATACATCAACATTGTCTCGAGACCTGAGGGACACTTTCCATTTTAAAGGAGATTTTTCTTTAAAAAATCCCACAATCTTAACGCCGCTCACTCCCCGAGGGAAATTTACAAACTCATCGGACTCTTCACCTGTTGCACCAACAGCGTCTAAGTCATTCTGGGTTAAAAACATCAACGCCAGTTTTCCATCCATTTCAAATTTCAATGACTTTAGAACCAACTGTAACAAAACGAGTCTCTTTTGAGGGTAAGTCTCATAGAGCGCTTGACTGACCACATCGGGTTTTGCGCCCGCTTCAACTAATCGCGCGGCCATTTTAAAAACCTCTGGAGTGGCGTTGCTGTAACGGAAACTCCCGGTATCTGTGCTGAGTGTGCAAAACAGATTCTGAGCGATATCTTTGGTGAGCTTAAACCCTTTACATTCGCTCAAGAGCTCCCACACCACTTGGCCTGTGCTACCCGCTTTCACATCTATGAAATTAAAATCTCCAAATTTAGTGTTACTTTTATGATGATCCACATTCCAAACTTCAGAAAATTTCTCTGCTCCAATTTT
>JBBQPV010000174.1:0-5235 GCA_038216925.1 Bdellovibrionia bacterium | reverse complement strand
AATTGTTTCGGAAAGATAAGTGGTCAGATAAACAAGTCTATTCATTTCGGTAAATATGGAACGGACAAACTGCAATCTCTCAGACAAAATAATGCCGGCAGAATTCTCCAACGCCTGGGCTACGGCCCACTCGCAAGAGATTGGACATAAACTATCAAAACGGTCTACCCAAAAAATCATTTCTTCAGCGCTTAAAGATTCAAGGGTGCTCCACATAGGTCTAATACTTTTGCCCCTTTTAAACTTTATATTTTTTATGATGTCTCCATCATAGGAAATTTCCAGATCTCTCATACTCCATTCCCCAAAAACCCTTGAACATCACTTAAAACTTTGGGGAGGTCGTGTGTTCCAGAAACCACTAGGGGAACTTCTCTGTTGTTTCTGTGAGAAAAAAGTAAAATAAGAACGCCGTCAGTGACTTGCATGCTACCAATGACAACATCTAAGGAAAATTCTTTAATCAGAGCGGGTAATTTCACAGTCAATTCTTGAATGTTATATTTTTTATTTAAGAGCTGCACTGAGCACCTCTCTTGATGACGGTCCCGGTGATAATTTTCTTTGTAGTTCTAAAACCGCAGAGAGGAGAGCCTCCGGTCTGGGAGGGCAACCTGGAATAAAAATATCAACGGGAACTATATCTTGGGCGCAAATAATATTTTTAGTCTGCCCTAACTTATACGGACTACCACTGAGACTACAGGCTCCCACGGCCATCACCAACGCCGGCTTCTGCAACTTGCTATAAATTTCCTTAATCTCATCAGCTCGAGTAGAGTTAATCCATCCCGCTATAATCAGAACTTGTGCCTCTGAAGGCTCAACGGCGCAGTCATCCATTCCCAATCTCTGCCAATCATAGGTTGCTAGTTGAGCATTTTGAATTTCAATGGAGCAACATCCTTCTGACAATACCCACGGAACATGAAGTTTTTTTTCTAGTCCCATCACCAACGTCTCAAAACGCGATGTGAGGTAACTCATAATCCTCGACGGTGTCTTTCTTCATCGTCGACTTTACTCAGTACACCGCCCTTGTTTTCCGGGCGATAGGCCAATTGGGTAATATCGTAGATAAACCGCTCTCCCGCAATGGCCGCCGTTTGGTGCTCGGGCCCCATTCGAATGGCATCAACGGGACAAGCTTCCTCGCAAAAACCACAAAATACGCATCTCAAGATATCTATTTCATAAGATATGGGAAATTTTTCGACGGCTGGATCATCGTGTTCCGCAGCAATAATAGAAATACATTCGGCGGGGCAATAGGTAGCGCAAAGCATGCAAGCCGTGCATCTCAATGAACCATCTTTCTTCACCGTTAGAATATGATTTCCTTTGAAGCGATCACTATACTGATACTTCTCTTCCGGATAATTGATGGTCATCATCTCTTTCCGGTGTGTAAGATTAAAAAGCATGTGTTTCATTGTGATTTTTAAGCCAGTAAGGATTCCTGGAATATACCACTTTGCCTTTTGACTGGGCCTCTTAACAACACTCATCTCGCAACGCCAATGCTTTCCGATAATCCGGCTGACAGTTGAATCAAATCTATGGCGTCAGGAATGATTTTCACGCTGGCTTTAATTTTTTGTTCAACACCTTTGAAATTAATAAAGGTTCCGGATTTCTCCACATAACTTTTCATTGGGATTTGCCAGCGGAAATTTTTAAAGCGGTCATTCACGCAAGAGCTCAGCCACACCACATCTTCTAATTTTTCAAAAGTTGCTAATCGAGAATTTAATTCTGGATAAACATTTTGATTTTCCGGTGCTGCTACTACGGCTAATTGAAATTCATTTTTTACTACAGCTGCTTCAAAGTCTTTCCATAACCCAGCTTTAATTCCAAATTTTTTCATCGTTTTAATCAGACCGTTTGTGTTTGGGTTTTTGTCCCCTCGGAGAAGCAGACCATCAAAAGATTCAAAGGTTTCTTCATTGTTAACCCAAACATAAAACTTCGTAGATTTTAATTTGCCAGAAAACAACTCAAAAAAAGCCTCATACTCTTCAACGGTGTATTGGGCCGTCACCACAACAGCTAATTTTTGAGAGTCTTTAATTTTATGACCTATTTCTTGAAGGGCCAGTGCGACGGGTTTTCCTTTGACCGACGCTCCAGCAAAGTCATCTCGTCTTTCCACCACTTGATCCAGGCGATACTCTCGGTTTACAAATTTATAAACGTCCCGACCTTCATCGCACATCCAAAATCCATTGATTTCTTTATTCACTCTTGGTCTGACGCGGAATACACCATTATTGTTGTAACTGATTTTTACATTACACCCCGTAGAACACCCGTTACAAACACTGTCAAAATCTTTTAAAAACCACACCCGTTGCTTAAATCTAAAGTCTTTACTGGTCAATGCGCCTACGGGACAAATATCAACGGTGTTTAAACTATAATTATTATTTAAAGGTCGATTCTCAAAGGTTGATAATACAGAACGGTCTCCCCGATTGAAAATTCCTAATTCATAGGTCTTTGTTACTTCGTTAGTAAACCTGACACATCTTGAACAGAGAATGCATCTCTCTTGATCAAGCACAACTCGGTCTCCTAGGCTGACTGCTTTATTTTTCTTCTGTTTTCTCTCCGCCATTTCCGGATTATAGAGACCATAATTCATGTAATAGTCTTGAAGTTTGCATTCACCCGCTTGATCACAAATTGGACAATCCAGTGGGTGATTAATCAAATGAAAATCAAGGGACCACTTAACCGCATCTCTCACTTTTTCATTATCTGTGTGAACAATCATGCCCTCTGTCACCGGGAGGTTACAGGCAATTTGCAGTTTTGGATTTTTTTCCACCTCAATGAGGCACATTCGGCATGCACCCGCTACACTCAGACCTTCATGCCAACAATAATGGGCAATGGGAATATCCAGGAGTTGAGCCGCTTTGATGACTGAAGTTCCTGCTTCCACATCAATGGACTTGCCGTTAATGGTGACTTTCGGCATAAACCATTTCTCCTCTGACTTTTGATTTTCTTTCTTTAGCGTAAAATTCAAATTCTTCTTTAAATTTTGTTACAAAACTCATAACAGGCATGGCTGCCGCGTCTGAAAGAGCGCAAATGGTTGTGCCAAGCATGTGTCTTGCAATTTTATCTAAGAGTGCTACGTCTTCCATTTTAGCTCGACCGGATAACATACTCCCGGTGATCTTATTCAGCCAACCGGTACCCTCACGACATGGGGTGCACTGCCCGCAACTTTCATGATGGTAAAAATTCATGAGCACGTTCAGCAAGTCTACCATGCACTGCTTGTCATCAATAATAATGACGCCGCCTGAGCCAAGCATGGATCCCAGCTGCCCCATGGATTCATAGTCTAATGTGGATTTCATGGCTTCCTCAGCATTTAAAACCGGGCATGAGGAGCCGCCTGGAATAAGAGCTTTGAAATTAAATCCTGCCTTCATTCCGCCACATTCATTTTGCAAAAAATCTTTAAACGGATAACCAAGAGCAACTTCATACACCCCGGGTTTATTGATATTTCCACTCACAGAAAAAACTTTTGTCCCGGCGGACTTCTCCGTGCCGATTTTTTTATACTCCGCTGCTCCATGGGTAATAATCCAAGTTACGGCAGCCAAGGTTTCAACGTTATTTACAATAGTTGGTTTTCTTAAGTAGCCTTGCACTGCGGGAAAGGGCGGCTTTAATTTAGGTTGGCCTTTTTTTCCCTCTAGAGAACTAATCAGCGCAGTTTCTTCACCAACAATATACGCGCCGGCCCCTCTGTACACATCCATATCGTGATCAAATCCAGAACCAAGAATGTTTTTTCCTAACAGGCCAGCGTCATAGGCCTCCTGCAAAGCCTTCTCTACAATTTTATACGACTTCATATATTCACCGCGAATATAAATGTAGGATTTTTTAGACTGTATCGCAAAGCTTGAGATAATCATGCCTTCAATCAATTGATGAGGAGCGCGCTCCATCATCAAGCGGTCCTTAAATGTCCCAGGCTCACCCTCATCGGCATTGCAAAGAAGAAAACGAGGCTCGTTATTTTTTGGGAGAAAACTCCACTTCATTCCCGTAGAAAATCCGGCGCCGCCTCTGCCCCTGAGACCAGAATTTTTAACTTCCGTTACAATATCTTCCGGCTTCATTTTAAAAGCTTTTTTCAGTGCTTCATAGCCGCCCAGCTTTTGATAACCCTTTAAAGTTACAAATTCTGGTTTGTCATAATGCTCTGTGAGAAGTTTGATTTCCATTATTTAAATTTCTCCAAAAATTTAGGAATATCAGAAACTGCTAAATTTTCATGATAATCGTCATTCACCTGGGCCATGGGAGCCGTTCCGCAAGAACCAAGACATTCAACTCCGGTGACCGTGAATTTTCCGTCTGCGGTGACTTCATCGGATTTGACGTTGAGAGTTTTACAAACCGCCTGCATATATTCACGTGCGCCCACCATAGCACAGCTAATATTAGTACAGACTTGGATGTGATATTTACCTACAGGTTTTTTATTAAACATAGTGTAAAAATTGAAAACTTCACTCACTCGTGATGAAGGAATATCCATCTCCATGGCTAGAAGATCAATCACATCGGGAGTAATAAGACCAAAAACTTTTTGTGCTTCAAACAAGGCCGGAATGAGAGCTGATTCTTTTGTCTCATACCGTTTTAATTCCTTTTGAATATAGGCCTTACTGGCTGCGGGTAAACTCAGACTCATCTTTCTAATTCTCCTGCAACAATATTTAAACTTCCCAGAGCCGCAACAACATCGGCCACATAACTTCCACGCATCATGCTGGGAAAAGATTGATAAATGGCAAAACTCGGTGCTCGACAATGAAGGCGATAAGGTCTCGGACCATTGTCACTTATTAAAAAAAATCCCAATTCTCCATTTGCGGCTTCGGTGTAATCATAAATTTCTCCCGCTGGAGGTCTAACGCCTTTCATGATGAGCATGAAATGATTCATCAAGCCCTCAATATTTCCCCAAACGTCTTTTTTCTCAGGCAATACAATTGTTTTGTCTCGAATGGTGTAATCACCGGCAGGCATGTTTTTTAAAACTTGTTCAATTATTTTGAGAGATTGTCGCATTTCTTCCATGCGCACCAAGTAGCGATCATACGTGTCTCCGTTTGTCCCCACTGGCACGTCAAAATCAAGCTGGTCATATAAGTAGTAGGGTTCAGCTTTTCTTAAATCTAGGTTCACGCCGGT
>JBBQPV010000173.1:0-5252 GCA_038216925.1 Bdellovibrionia bacterium | reverse complement strand
TGGAGATTGAATGGACTGTTCCACGGACATTAAATTTATATTACTTGGCTTAAATAGAATCTTAGATGAAATTTTATTCTGTGAAAGAAAATCTAAAAAAGCTGGATTATTTTTCTGACTTAGTGAAGTTAAGTTTAGAGCGGTTGATTTTTTTAATCTGACGATGAATTTACCGGGCAAGACATCTTGGCTTAGACAGTCCGCTCGGCCAGATAATGGAAACAGTAATCCCAGTAAAGTCAGTGCCAGCGCGGTGTTCATGAGACTTTATCGGAATGAACATTCTTAGATGGAAGGGTTTTGTTTAGACCAAAGTGAGGAAGTTATTTACAGGATGTTTTTAAGATAAGTCGCAGTGTGACTGACTTTGGACCGGGCCACATCTTCCGGAGTGCCTTGGGCAACAATAAATCCCCCGCCACGGCCGCCCTCTGGACCTAAATCTACTAAGTAGTCCGCTGATTTTGCCATATCTAGATTGTGTTCAATCACAATCACCGTGTTGCCCTGGTCTGTTAACGCCTGCAAAATTTCTACTAATTTTCTTACGTCTTCAAAGTGAAGACCCGTAGTCGGTTCATCTAAAATATACATGGATCTTCCCGTGCTTCTTTTAGAGAGCTCACGGGATAATTTAATTCTTTGGGCTTCACCACCGCTTAACGTCGTTGAGCTCTGCCCAAGACCAATGTAGCCAAGTCCCACATTAAATAGGGTTTGTAATTTATTTTTGATGAGAGGAACTTTATCAAAAAAAGTGAGAGCCTCTTCCACATTCATTTCTAATACGTCTGCAATATTTTTTTCTTTGAACTTCACTTCCAAAGTTTCACGATTATATCTTCTGCCTAAGCAGGTATCACACTGGACATAAACATCCGCCATAAAGTGCATTTCTATTTTTACCATTCCGGCGCCTTCACAAGTGTCGCAGCGTCCGCCCTTAACGTTAAAACTATATCGTCCCGGCCTGTAACCCCTCATTTTTGAATCAGGTAATTGTGCAAAAAGATCCCGCACAAGTGTAAATAGCCCGGTGTAAGTAGCAGGGTTCGATCTAGGGGTTCTTCCAATGGGGCTCTGATCAATATCAATAACTTTGTCTAAATGCTCGAGCCCCTTCAAAGAATCGTATGACGCAGGCTCAGCGGGACTTTTATAAAAGTGTTTACTTAGGGCTCTGAATAAAGTGTCTATGATGAGAGTAGACTTTCCACTGCCACTGACTCCGGTGATTACAGTTAGGGTCCCCAGCGGAATTTCAAGATCTACTTTTTTTAAATTATTTCCAGAGGCGCCCATTAGTAGAAGTTTCTCGCCTGTACCAATTCTCCTTACAGAGGGGATAGGAATAGATTTTCTTCCGCTTAAAAATGCGCCAGTAATGCTGTTTTTATTTCTTTTAATCTCATCGGGAGTGCCGTCTGCTAAAAGCGCTCCGCCATGCTTTCCGGCGCCGGGTCCCAAATCCACAACATAGTCAGCTGAGAGAATTGTTTCCTCATCGTGCTCTACAAGTAAAATGGTGTTCCCTAACTCACATAGGCTACGCAATGTCTTAAGAAGCCTGCCATGATCTCTGGGGTGAAGGCCTATACTTGGCTCATCAAGAACGTAAAGAACGCCAATAAGAGAAGAACCAATTTGGGAGGCCAGTTTTATTCTTTGACTCTCTCCTCCGCTGAGGGTTTTACTTGGGCGGTCTAAAGAAAGATAGTCAACTCCTACGCGAGATAAGAAATCTAATCGGGATACAATTTCTTTCAAAACTTTTTGCGCAATTTCTTGTTCTCTTTTTCCCACTTTTATTGTGCTAAAAAAAGTTTTCAGATCATCTGCTGATAGGTGAGAAAGTGTGGCGATATTTTCATCACCCACAAGAACGTGGAGCGCCTCTGTTCTCAGTCTTTTGCCGTTACATGTGGGACAAATTTCTTCCTCTACGTATTCTTCGTCATCGTCTCCACTTTGATCATCAAGAGTATTGAAAGTATTCTCATCATCTTCGTCATCATAAGAGAGATAACCTAATCCGTGACAGGTGGGACAGGCGCCCCGCGGATTATTAAAGCTAAAAAATCGAGGTTCTATTTCAGGATAGCTAATGCCGCAGTCTATGCACGCGCTCGTGGAGCTCAGAGTGATGAATTTTCCCGAACTTAAAACTTCAATTTTTACCAAGCCCTCAGTCAGTCTCAACGATGTCTCAAAGGCTTCTCTTAACCGCGCTTGTACGCCGTCTTTCACAATGAGTCTGTCTATGAATAAATCAACGTCATGGGTTTTCTGCTTCTCTAGTTTTTTTGCCTGGGCAAGTTCTATCACCAGGCCATCAATGCGGGCGCGCACAAAGCCTGCCTTCATCCATTTTTTAAATTCAGCAAGATACTCGCCCTTTTTTCCCCTAATCATTGGCGCTAGAACATGGATCTTACTATTTTCTGGTAATTCCATCACTTGCTCAAGCATTTGATCTATGGATTGTCCGGATATGGGCTTTTGACATTTATAACAAACGGGTTTCCCGATGCGGGCAAAAAGAAGTCGCATAAAATCATAAATTTCGGTGACTGTGCCTACGGTGGAGCGCGGATTGGATCCCGCCGTTTGTTGCTCAATACTGATGGACGGTGATAGCCCAGTTATGGAATCAACGTCAGGTTTTTTTAATTGTTCTAAAAATTGCCGAGCATAACTTGAGAGGCTCTCTACATAACGACGCTGACCTTCGGCATAAATAGTGTCAAAGGCTAGAGATGACTTTCCACTGCCACTGAGACCAGTGATAACGCTGATTTTATTCCGAGGAATATCTACGTTAATATTCTTTAAATTATGCTCTCTGGCTCCACGTATGAGTATGTGAGAGTCGGAGACCGTATCTGAATCTGTTTTCACAACATCTTTCTAACAGCACCTTCAACCAAATCGCGGATTTCAGAGAGTCGTTTTTCTGTGAGGGCTTCAAATCTGCAAACTATAACTGGTTGGGTGTTGCAGGATCTCACTAAAGCAAAGCCGTCATCAAAGGAAATTCTGATTCCATCGATTTCGTTAACTTTGTATTTGTCTTTAGGAAATTTTCTTCTGATTTCTTCAACAATGAGAAGTTTTTTCTGTTCTGTTGTATCAATTCTAATTTCTGGAGTAGAAAAAGCGATGGGAAGCCCTTCTAGTAACTCAGTCACAGATTTCCCGGTTTGTGACATGATTTCTACAAATCTGGCGCCTGCATATATGGCGTCATCGTATCCGTAGTTCCTATCGGCAAAGAACACGTGTCCGCTCATTTCTCCAGAAAAAGGGGAATTCACTTCTTTCATTTTATTTTTAATAAGACTGTGACCGGTTTTATACATAATGGGTTTTCCGCCGTGCTTTGCAATGTCATCATAAAGACGGTCAGAGCATTTCACGTCTCCAATAATGGAGGCGCCCGGATGGGTTTTAAGAACCGCTCGGGAAAAAATAACCATGAGCTCGTCACCGTAAAGGGAGCGGCCATTTTGATCTATGATGGCCACTCGATCTGCGTCACCATCAAATCCGATTCCCACATCAGCTTTTGTATCTTTCACCCGCTTAATGAGATCCTTGATGTTCTCCTCAACAGTTGGATCAGGATGATGATTGGGAAATGTGCCGTCGGGCTTTTCAAAAAGTATTTCACAATCAATTCCCATTAGCGCGTAAAGTTTTTTAACCACAACTCCAGCGCAGCCATTTCCACAATCTACAACGGCGCGCACCTTTTTCTTAAGGGAAATGTCTTTTCCATATTTTTGTAAATAGGCAGGAAAAATATCGTGTTTCTTAATAGTTCCTTTAGGAATATTTTCAGTGTGATCATTTTTAATCATAACATGTTTTAATTTCTGAATATCTTGGCCAAAAAATGGAGAGTGACCCTGACAAAGTTTAAATCCATTATATTCCGGAGGATTGTGACTTCCAGTGATCATCATGCCTCCGTGAACAGGCAAAGAAAAAGTGCTGAAATAAAGAAGTGGAGAGGTGACAAGCCCCAGCATCAACACTTCTACTCCCGCAGAAGAAAGTCCATTAGCAATGGCCTCACTGAGTTCAGGAGAAGATAGCCGTGCATCATGGCCAACGGTGACAGTGCATGGTTTTCCAGGATTTTCTTTTTGAATGATGGAACCAAATCCTCGACCCAAATTGAAGGCAAACTTTTGATCAAAATCTTTTCCTACAACTCCGCGAATATCATATTCTCGAAAAATCTCATGATTCATAAACGCCCTTCGTTAATTTAATCGCCCACTTCAGGGCGAGATACATGCTTGATTCATCGGCCTTGTCTTTGCCGGCGATATCAAACGCCGTTCCATGATCTACACTGGTTCTAATAAACGGAAGTCCCCAGGTCAAATGAACTCCCTTTTGACCATGTACGGTCTTAAACGGAATTAAACCCTGGTCATGGTACATAGCAACAAACAGCGAATAAGTATCCCAATGGTTTTTCACAAACGCTGCATCGGGCACCAGCGGACCAACAAACTTTAGCGGCTCCTTACTTAAAGACTCAATAGCGGGAGAGATGATCTCCAGGTCTTCACTTCCAATGACGCCAGAATCGCCGGCATGGGGATTTAGACCTAATACGCCAATAGGCAAGGTGTAATGTAAAGACTTTGCGAACTTTTGGGCCTGAATCAAGGCCTCAGTGATAGTTTCCTTATTTATTTTTTCCGCAATGTTTCTAATGGGAAGATGTCCCGTAGCCAAGAACACATTAAACTTATCTCCCAAAAAAACCATATAAGCGTTTTTAGTTTGTGACACGCGCTTTAAAATATCTGTGTGCCCCACATCTTTAAGTCCACTTTCTTTAATAGCGGGTTTAGACAGTGGTGCCGTAGCCATTGCATCTAAATGTTTAAAGTAACAGGCCTGTGCGGCCTCTTCTACCCAGTGGGTGGGATTAGTGGCGCCGCAAATATCTACTAGATCACGGGAAGAGCGTGGGGCTTGAGAAAGAGCCTGGGCCCAGCTTCCCACAGTAATCAGTTTAAATTCTTTTTGAATGCGCCTCAGATCTTTTTTAGGGAAATCAGAATTTCGCCAAAGGAAAAATTGAATATTTTTTTGTGGTCCCAAACGACGTAATGCTTTTGATACTACTTCAGGACCGATGCCGTTAGAATCTCCGGATGTGATGGCGATTCGAAGCGGGCGGAGCATCAGTTAATCCTAATGAAAGCTTCTTGCCTCTTTTGCTCTAGCCA
>JBBQPV010000172.1:0-5283 GCA_038216925.1 Bdellovibrionia bacterium | reverse complement strand
ATTCCATTCGGAAAATCTTCACCAAAGGAATCAGACTTACATTTCCAAATTTCTGTTTAAGTTCAAAAGACCCTTGAGCGCCGTGATTTCTATCGGTGGGCGCCTCATCATTTCTAACGTAAGATGTTTTTAATTTTGTAGATAAACGCTTTGACCATTCCGTCTCAAATGAGGCCGCCGCTTCCAATCCTCCGAAACCAATCATGAACTGCGCACCTGTACCGATACCAGAAAATGACTTTGGGCTATTTCCAATGAGGATGCTATCCGCCGCAATGTTATTAGACAAATTGCCAAATTCAAAATGTGTAGCTGCAACATTTAATTTACTGCCAATATTGTCAAACACCGCTCCTACCTGAAGTGTTCCAGTTAAAAAATAGGCGTTTGGGGCATCGTCAAGTCGTCCCCTGGTTACAGTTCCAGAAGACGGAATGGCTTCTTCAGCAATAGCGGCCACCGTCAAACCTGAATTTAAAAATTTGAATTCCAATTTTTGAGTTGTGCCACCAAAAGCAATTTCATTCATCACAGATTGTATGGGATTAATTTGCGTGCTGATCACCCCACCTCGCACTTCGACAAAGGAAACTGGAGTTAATGTGACAGCGGCTTCATCAAGATAAATACCATCGCTGGACTTGCCATCGTTGGTATAAAAATTTCGAGCATTGCCCTCAACAAAAAACCCTTCAAATGTGAGATTCAGTTGTAGCCAGGAATTATAGACTGCGGTGGTTTTAGAAATGATCTCGGACAATCCAAATGTGGTCTTGAGAAGAGTCTCATCGATATTTCGCCCCGCAACAAGAACCTCAATGTCTGAATTGTATTTTGCTTTGGTCGGAGCTTGAGCCTCCGTCGTGTTGATTGTCACCGGCGTGATCGGCGACATTGTTGAAGTGTTTGGTACGTCCCCCTGGGCGAAAACCGAAAACACCCCTATGAAACTAAATAGACAAACTAAACAGATCCCCTTAATACTTTTTGTCACTGGGCCCCCCCTGTCACAAAAAGATGTATAAGCTAAGTGGCTAGAGAATTACTAGGAGAATAATGAAAAAAATGCTTAATTATCTGACAGATCAACCGATTTCATGAAGTTGTTACAAAAACTTTGCACCAGCGTAGCCGAAATGGCTCCTACCAAGGCAATTTGTCGCCTTCAAAATCTAAAAACTTGCCTGAATCTTTCAAACTGGCTTTTTCTACCACTGCCAAAATTCCACTGGCGGACGTTTTAGGCAAAGTCGGAGCCGCACTCCCACCCATATCTGTTTTCACCCACCCAGGATGAATCACAAGACTCGTTATTTTGGGATAATCCGCGGTGAATGATTTATGAAACATATTGAGAGCAGCCTTTGACATTCTATAGCCGTAAGAACCGCCACTGGTGTTGTCTTCAAGGGAGCCCATTAAACTTGTGATGTGAACTACTTTTGGATTTGAAGCATTTTTTAACAGTGGCAATAGCGCTCTTGTCACTCTCATCGGAGTAACAGAATTAGTTGAAATAGTTTTTTCCACTTCACTGAATTTTAATTTCTCAAAATTTACATCTTCACCGTAAATTCCCGCATTGTTAATCAACAGATCCACTTGTTTAACTTTAATATCTTTAATTGCCGCTGAAATATCAGCGTCTGACGTCACGTCTGCGGTTAGTATTTGCAATTTTTCAGGAAATTTTTCTTTGAGCTCAATCAGGGCTTTAGATTTTTCCGGATTCCGCGCCAGCGCCACAACATTGTTGCCAGCTTGAAGAAGTAAGGCAGATAATTCCAATCCAATTCCGCGGCTGGTGCCGGTCACTACACAATTTTTCATAGGGGAAGTGTACTAGATGCATACTTTCAACTCAAGAGTATCTTGATACTTTTAGCACCCAATGTGTATAGTGTCCCATGGCTAAAAACGCGCTCCTTGTTGGATTACAACTTCCTAGAGTATCTGAAGCTGACTTAAATGGGTCTCTTCTTGAATTGGAAAGGCTTGTCACCACGCTTGGATACAACGTGGTAGGCCGTCTCACTCAAAAAAGAAGCTCTGAGAAATTCTCCACTGTTTTGGGTGAGGGAAAATTAAAAGAGCTAGCTAAGTGGACCGGCGGCCCGGGAGTTATAGGTCAATCTTTTGAGCGAAAGAAAAATAAAGCGGAACTCAAGAGAGAAGAAAATGCCGAAGTCCCGGAAGAAACGGATGGGGAAGAAGTAAATGACGCTTCTAATTTTCAACCACCAGAAAAAGCTCACATTGTTATAGTAGACAGTGATTTGTCCCCGTCTCAATTAAGAAATTTAGAGAGCGCGGCGGGAGTGACCGTCTTAGACCGTACCGGGGTCATCATAGAAATCTTTAGCCGTCATGCCAATACTCGAGCAGCAAAACTTCAAGTGGAAATCGCCAAACTAACTTATGTTGCACCAAGATTGCGGGAAACCGGCGGCAGTGCTGATCAGCAGGGTGGGGGCGGAAAAGGCTCTGGGGAAAGTGCTTTGGAACTTGATAGACGCCGCATTAGAGACCGCATCAAAGAATTAAAGTCAGAATTGAATTCCATTGGTAACGAACACGCGGTTCGGAGAGCGCGCCGGCAACAAGAAATTACGGTGGCCCTGGTGGGTTACACCAATGCGGGAAAATCTTCTCTCATGCGCGCTCTAACAGGCAGCGAAGTTCTTGTGGCTAATAAATTATTTGCAACTTTAGATACGACCATTCGACCGCTGTTTCCTGAGACTAAACCGAAAGTTCTCTTATCTGACACCGTAGGATTTATCAAAAAACTTCCCCATGATTTAGTGGCCTCTTTTAAGTCCACTCTTGATGAAGCTTTACACGCTTCTCTCCTTCTCTTTGTTGTTGATTCCGCGGACCCAGCTTTTAGATCTCAAATTGAAGTGACAAGAAAAGTATTAACAGAAGTCGGCGCAACCGATGTGCCGCAACTTCTCCTGCTAAATAAAAAAGACTGTCTCACTACCGAGGAAGTGGAAAGTTTAAAATCAGAATTTCCTGACGCCCTCTTTATTTCCACTAGAGATAAAGATGATCTAAAAAATCTCAGAGAAAAAATTATGAGCTTTTTTGAGACAGATATGGTGGATGAAGAAATCTTTGTTCCTTTTTCTGCAAAGGGAATTATTGGAGATTTGAGATCCCGAATGAGAGTCCTATCTGAGACTTATGATGAGAATGGGGTGAAATTAAAAGTACGTGGATCCCCCAATGAAATTGCCGCGCTAAATAAAAAAATCAAACAAGTGTAAGAATCTGCGCTTTTCCGTCAGTAATCAAAATAGTGTGCTCGTATTGAGCGGACCAGTTTCCATCGGAAGTAACAATTTCTGTTATTCTTGATTTTGGTATTTTAATTTCTTTAATAGGCGCGTCGGTTTCATTGACCATGGGCTCAATAGTGATGGTCCCCCATTTTAGTAGAGGTGTACCTTTACCTTTTTTTCCGAAGGAAGGGATAAACGGTTCATCATGAAAAATTCGACCAATGCCGTGCCCGCCAATTTCTTTTACGGCAAAAAACCCTTTTCTTGAAACAAATTTATCAATAGCAAATCCAATGTCACCGGTTGTTGCGCCTGCAGTGGCGGTTTCAATTCCCTTATTCATCGCCCCTAACGCACATTCTGCTAAGTTATTTCCACGGACTGTCTTCTCACCAACAAAAAACATGGAGGAAGTGTCCCCATGAAACCCATCTATGAGAACGGTAACATCTATATTAATAATATCCTGGTTTTTCAAAACTCTAGAATTAGGAAGGCCGTGACAAATCACTTCGTTGACAGATGTACAGATAGCTTTTGGATAACCTTCGTACCCCACACAGCCTGAAACCGCACCATGACTTAAGATAAAATCGTTGGCAATTTTATCCAGTTCATCAGTGGTCACACCTGGCTTCACAAATTTTCCCACATGCTGAAGAGTAAGTCCCGCAAGTGTTCCTGCCCGTTCCATTAATTTTATTTCACTGGCGGTGTTAACGTTCACTTTCAAGCTCCTGATTTCTTAACTTATCAAATAAATATTCAAGACCATTTACTTTTATATCATAAAGCTGGGTCAATAGGTTTCCCAGTTCCCCGGGGGGAAATCCTTTATTATTAAACCAAACAACATAGGGCTCCGGTAAATCAATGAGAACTCGGCCCTTATATCTCCCGAAAGGCATCTTCATGTTGGCAATTTTTATGAGGTCAGTGGGTTGTAATTTCATGGCCTATATTTCCAAAATCCCGGCAGCATGGCTGAACAAATAAAAACGGCCGCGACACATATGAATCCGCCAGAAACAATAGAAAACTCTAATCCCTTCCAAGCCGCTAGAGAACCAGCGCGAAAATTTCCTAATAATGGCCCCGACATGTAACTGATCATTTCAATTCCCGCCAGTCTTCCACGCATTTTATTAGGGATTGTTTCATTCCATATTATACCACGATATAATCCAGAAATCATATCGGCTCCACCGGCACAGATAAGAAAAAAAAGTGCCCACTTGAAAGAATGGGAATAGCCAAATCCAACAATGGCAACTCCCCATACCCCCGCTGCCATAGCGACCATTTTACCTCGAGCTAAAACCTTGCTAGCACGCCCACTGAAGAGCGTGACAATAAGACTTCCTATGGCCATTCCCGAATAAAGCCATCCCAAAATTTTTTCATCCCCCCACTGTGGAGCTAGAGCCGGAAAAAGGGCCAGCGGGAAAGCAAATGTCATAGCCACGATATCCACAATGTAGGTGCCCATGAGAGTCTGATTATTTTTAGCGAATGATAATCCCTCTCTGATATCTGATTGCAAAGACTTAGCGGCGCCAAGATTTTCCGCTCGATAGGATTCAGAAATCAAATACACCGAGACCATGGCTATTAAAAATGTAAGGAGATCAAAAAAGTAAGCCACCGCAATTCCGTGCTGGCTTAAAATAAATCCTCCCAGAGCTGGACCGGCTATGGCACCAAATGAATACCGCAGAGATCCCAAGGCCCCAATGGCTGCATAGTCTGAAACGTCTACCATTTTTTGCGACATTGCCTCCATAGCGGGACGGTGATAGGCGTTTGCTGACTGCATGATAAAAACCAAAATAAAAATCACAATGACATTAGGAGCGGAAGCTAAAGAGTTTAAAGCTAGCAATAGTGTTGCAAAAACAAGAATGAGTTCTGAGTAAATCAGAAGTTTTCTTCTATCTAGTCTATCCGCAATGGTTCCCCCAAGAAGGCCAAAAACCAAAACAGGTCCTAGTTGCAC
>JBBQPV010000171.1:0-5296 GCA_038216925.1 Bdellovibrionia bacterium | reverse complement strand
CAACACTTTCTTTTCCAACTTTTCCGGTGGTAGAGCACGAGCCAAATTCAAAATTTTCTCAGATTCTTTTAGAAATAATCGAGTGCAGTCATCCCAGGACATTTTTTTAGTCATCCGAGGCATAATAAAGTAACGGAGTGCAAGTTTCTCAAGAATGGGAAGACCCGCTCCAGGTTTTTGTAATTTCATGACATTGAGCTTGTCAAAAAACACCTAACCCGTCTATAAAAAATGAAACACTAATGACATGAAGAGGACACGAGGAAAACCCTATGACGCGATCAATCTTATTTTTGGGTTTAGTTTCACTACTTATTTCCTGTGCTAGCGCAAAAAAGGCGTCAACGACGGCGCAAACTCCACCGACAGCGCCTAAAGACCTATTAACTCAAACCGCAGCTGAGATCCGGTCCAATTCAGTGAAAAACATCACTTACGGTCTGAGCGTAGATTTAAATGAAACCGCCACATTTTACACTGGGGAAATGAAAATCGCCTTTGATGTAATAGAAATCGCCAAAGATCTTCGGGTGGATTTTAAAGACGGTGCCATCAAGAATCTTTCAGTGAACGGCGTAGGTGCAGCGAATTTCACTCAGAACTCTCAAGCATTTTACATTCCAAAGAGCCTATTGAAAACAGGGCAAAACGAAGTGACTGTGAGCTTCCAACACGATTTTAGCACCGTGGGCACTGGCCTTCACAGATTCCAGGATCCGGAAGATAAATATGTTTATTTGTATACACAGTTTGAACCTAATGACGCTTCACGTTTCATGCCTTGCTTTGACCAACCAGACATGAAAGCAAAATTCACACTGACGGTGCTAGCTCCTCCTCAGTGGACCGTGATCTCCTCAACAAGGGAGTCGGCCGCACCCAGTGGAAACCAAAAACAATGGACCTTTCCTCAAACCTTAGTGATGAGCACTTATCTTTTTTCCTTACACGCGGGCCCGTATTTCAGCTGGAAGTCTGACGCCGACGGCATACCCTTGAGACTATTTGTTAGAAAGTCCCTTTCAAAATATGTTGATCCAAAAGAGTGGTTTACAGTCACCAGGCAAGGTTTAGCTTATTATCAAAAGTATTTTAACACTGCTTACCCTTTTAAAAAATACGATCAAATCATCGCTCCCGAATTTAACTACGGAGCCATGGAAAACGTGGCCGCTGTTACTTTTGCCGAAAGATTTGTGAGTAGAGGAAAGAAAACTCGAAATGAAAACTCCAGCATCGCAGGCGTAATTCTCCATGAAATGGCCCACATGTGGTTTGGAGATTTGGTCACCATGAAGTGGTGGAATGACCTCTGGCTCAATGAAACATTTGCAACTTTTACGTCTGCCCAAGCTATGGTTAATGCCACCCAATACAAAGATTCCTGGAAAGATTTTTATAGCGGTGACAAGTCATGGGCGTATTTCACTGATCAATTGAGCACAACCCATCCCATTGCAGGACCGGTTAATTCCGCTGATGAGGCCTTCAATAGTTTTGATGGCATTACTTACGGAAAAGGCGCCTCATCCATGAAACAACTAAGCTATCTCATGGGGCCTGAGGAATTTAGAAAAGGTGTGGGAAATTATTTTAAAAAATACGCATTCCAGAATGCGACGTTGGAAAACTTTATCTACTCTCTCCAACAAGAAACCCACTATGACCTCATTGCATGGTCTGACGCTTGGCTGAAAACTTCTGGATTAGACACGTTGCAAAGTCAATTCACCTGTAATGGTGGAAAATTTGAAACTCTGACTGTGAGTGTGACTTCCGCCACACCTGCTACTCCCCGGTTACACGCTTTTCAGGTGGCGTTTCTAAAAATGAATAACGGAAAACTTGAAAAATATCACCAGGCTGAATTGAAGACTGAAAATAAAGATGGTGCGAAAATTCTTTTCCACGCGGACGGTCTTGCTTGCCCGGATGCGGTGTACACCAACTACAACGACTACGGTTATTTCAAAGTTCAATTAGATGACAAGACCATTGAGACACTTAAAAAGAACCTCAGCCACGTTTCGGATTCTTTACTTAGACTCATGGTATGGGATGGCCTGTGGCAAATGGTCCGAGATCAGAAACTCCCCCTCCAAGACTATAAAGAAATTGTGGCACTCCACTTACCTCAGGAGACGGATTTAAAAATTTTAAACCGAGTGGTGAGAAATGTAAGCGGCGGTGGATATTCTGACCGTAATTCCGCATATTACTTTTCTTCAGTGGAATCTAAAGCTGACCAGATTCAAAGACAGAAGTTTGTCCAACAAACAGAGGACCTCTACTACAAATTATTAACTAAAGCTAAGCCAGGCTCCGATTACCAGCAGCTTTGGATAGAAAACTATATCACTGCTGCAGAGAGCACAAAGGGATTGAATACTCTGAGTGATTGGTTAACCGGAAAGACAAAACTTCAGGGCCTCGCCCCAAACCAAGATAGACGATGGAAGGCATTAGAAAAACTTTGCAGATTTGGAGATTCCCGTGCGAAGTCAATTCTAGACTCAGAGTCAAAGAAGGATTTATCTGAAAGAGGAAAAAATGCGGTGATTACTTGTGAAGCCGCAATTCCAAATCTTGATATAAAGAAGGAGTGGTGGAGAACCATTACGGACGAGAAACCAAAGTACTCCTTCAAAGAATTGTCATCTGCCATGCAGGGTTTTTCATACCCTGAACAGAAAGACACTTTGGTAAAACCATTTGCCGGAGGATATTTTAAATATCTAAGCGAGCGGATCAACGATAAAGACGAGCACTTTCAGGCTGGATTTACAAAAAACATGGGCCCCAATGACTGCACTAAGACTCAGCGGCAATTATATAGCGGTTTTATTGCCTCCAATCCCAATGTCTCAAGCATAGTTATTAAGGATTTGAAAGAAATTGTGGATGAAGACGGAAGGTGCGAAAAAATTCGCGCCTTAGCCGCATCAAAATCCAAGTAATTTACATTTCTTGGAAGTCTGCTTTGGTGACTCCGCACTCTGGACAAGTCCAGTCTGCGGGGACATCTGCCCACCTGGTGCCGGGAGCGACTCCTGTTGGGGGATCACCTTCGGCTTCATCATAAATATGGCTGCACACGACACAAATATATTTTTTATATTCAGCACTCATTTCACGGCCCCTTTCTTTCGTCCAAATAGGACTGATAACGGTCCGCATGAATCTTCTCTACCTTGGTAAGAGCTGAAAACTTACGTCGCGCCAAATCTAGGGTCTTTGCAAATGTATTTTCATGCCCTTTAGACTCTTCCGCCTGCTCCGCGAATTCCTTTGCCGCATCACTAGTTCCATCTTCTAACGCCTGCTTTTCAAAGCCGGGATACATTGTGGTGTGTTCGTAACGCTCTCCCTCAATTGCAATTTGCAGTAGTTTCTCAACTGACATTTGGTCTTTGGGGTAAATCAAAGATAAATGAGAGAACGCGTGGGCGGTTTCTTGGTTTGCGGTTTCTTGGTTTGCGGTTTCTTCAAATACTTTTGCAACCTCTTCATCCCCTAATTCCCGAGCTAGTTTTGCAAAGTAGAGATATTTTCTGTTAGCCATTGATTCTCCGCCAAAAGCGGCTTCTAAGTTCTTTTTAGTCTGACTGGTTTCAAATGTTAATTTAAGCATTTCTGACCTCCTTGGTTACTATTCATTATCGTCACTTTTAATCATAATACAAATTGATTATTATTATAATAATGATAGTATTTACTTATGAGTTTAAATTCATTGTCATTTAGAGACCTGGAATATTTACTAGCTACCGCCCGCCACCTTCACTTTGGGAAGGCGGCACAAGAATGCAATGTGAGTCAGCCCGCACTCAGTACACAAATTAAAAAAATCGAGTCTCAACTTGGCGTAAATATCTTTGAAAGGACTAATCGTAAAGTATTTGTAACTGAGATGGGTCGTAAGATTATCGACCAAACTAGAAAAATTATGGATCAGATTAAACTATTGGACCAACTGGCCAAAGACACCTCTAAACTCTTGGAGAGTACATTGAAGCTGGGGACCATTGCATCCTTGGGCCCTTACTTATTGCCCTATCTGCTCCCGAAAGTGAAAAAATCCTTTTCCAATTTAAAACTTTTGCTCCAGGAAGGTTTGACAACGGATTTGGTTTTCCAATTGAGAAAGGGCCTGCTAGACGTTGTCATCGCGGCTCCAACTTTTGATGATGCTGGTCTTGATAAATATCCGCTGTTTTGGGAACCATTTATTTTAACCCTTCCAAAGGGTCATGACCTTGGAAAAAGAAAACTTCTGTCGGCAAAAGATTTGCGGTCCGAGGATATGGTACTCCTTTCAGATGGACATTGTCTAAAAGATCAAACCCTCAGTTTTTGTTCTATTGGAAAGGGAAAGACCTTACAGCAGTTTCAAGCCACCGGGCTTGAGACACTTAAGCAGTTAGTTGCGGTTGGAGCGGGATACACCGTCCTTCCTCTTTTAGCCGTTGAAACCAGCGGTAAAATGAATAGCCTTCTGGACTACAGAACGCTGGAGAAAAAAATGGGACGGGAGATTTATCTCTATTGCAGGAGTGCCCATCCCCAGGCTCAGGAAATGAAGCTCCTGGTAAACTTTATCAGAGAAAATATTCCTGCATCTTTAACGTGTTTAAATTAAATTCTTTGAATGACATCTTTCTTATCAAAACGAACTTTTGGAAGTTTTTGAAAAATGTCCTCTACACTTCGGTAGCCTGCAGTGATGAGGGCCACTGAAGTATAATCTGTGTCTTTTAGATTTAAAATTTCATCGTACTTTGCCGGCTCAAATCCCTCCATTGGGCAGGCGTCTATTTTTAACATGGCCGCAGCGGAAAGAAATAGGCCCAAAGCAATGTATGATTGTCTTGCCGTCCAAGCAGGAATATTTTTGAAAGAGGCCCTTTGACAATTGAGCTCACCATTGATTTTTCAAAGGCCGCCAGAGATTCAACTGACACTCCTTGCACTTGGGCAGTCTTCTCTATAAATCGCCGAATGTATTTTTCATCCATTGTTTTTAAGTGCGTGAGCACAACCAAATGTGAGGCCTCTTCAACCTTCACTTGATTATATGATGCCGGAGTCAATTTCTTCCGGATTTCTGGACTAACCACAACTAAAAATTTCCAAGGTTGAAGTCCGGAAGAAGATGGTGAAAGTCTCAACACTTCTTCTAAAGTATTCCAATCAGCATCGGAAATTTTTTTTGTTACATCGAATTTCTTAACGGCGTATCGCCAATTCAGGGCACCCAGTAGGTTTTCATTTTCCACGATTTTCATAGTAAAGAGTC
>JBBQPV010000170.1:0-5307 GCA_038216925.1 Bdellovibrionia bacterium | reverse complement strand
GGCGTAGAGAAAGATCAACTGCACGTCCATTCGGACAACGGTGGCCCCATGAAGGGCGCAACGATGTTGGTGACCATGCAGTGGCTCGGAGTGGTTCCGTCGTTTAGCAGACCGTCGGTGAGCAACGATAATCCTTGTTGTGTGCAACGAATTAACTTCCGCTTTCTAGGTCAAGAAAATTTAGGCTGATGGCCTCTCATAGCTCGTTTTTGGACGAGCGGGAGAGGAAAATGACAGAATTAAATAAGACAACAAAAGATTTTAGCCCAGAAGAGAGAGCTACGCTTTTTGAGCAGTTCAAAGGGTCTGGCCTTGCATATGATGAATTTGCAAGGGAGCACAACATTAATCCTGGGACGTTGAAGAATTGGATTTGGCTTGAGGCCAAACCTCCGGGGAAAAAGAAGACCTACAGTCCTACGGAAAAGAAAAAAGTGGTTGAGGCGTTTTTATCATCTGGGATGAGGAAGCATATTTTCTGCGGACAATGGGGGGTAAGTCAGCAGACTTTAGGAAATTGGCTAGAGCGCTATGAGACTCTAGGGTCTGAGGGACTCATGAGAAAGACTCGCGGTGAGGATGATAAGCGCGTGGGTATGAAAATCCCAAAGGCAGTTGAGTCAGAGATTATAAAATTAAAGCGAAAAGAGCCAAGCTTTGGATTAAAAAAGATGAAGCAGTGGCTTTATAGGTTTAAGGGGGTAAAGGTCTCAGCGGGAACGATCAGAAAAACGGTTAAAGCGGAAGGTCTTCCGCTGGTAAAAAAAGTAAAGAAGAGGAAAAAAAGTTCAGACAGGGTTCGAAGGTTTGAAAGGGCCCGTCCGATGCAGCTATGGCAATCAGACATCACGCAGATGACATTAGCGCATCAGTGGATGAGGGTTTACTTGACGGTGTTTATGGACGACCACTCGAGATACATTGTGGGGTGGAGGCTTCAGAGTCGGCAAACGGCGGAGCTGGTGATTGATTCTTTTAAAGAAGCGGTGACAAGATTTGGAAAGCCGGAGGAGGTTTTAACTGATCAGGGGCGCCAATATTTTGCATGGCGTGGAAAATCGGAATTAGAAAAGCTTTTAGAAAAAGAGGGAATAAAGCATGTGGTCTCAAGGGCGCACCACCCGCAGACTTTGGGAAAGTGCGAGAGATTTTGGGAGACCGTGAGTAATGAATTTTGGACTAGGGCCAAGCCGCAAGATTTAGAAGAAGCGCGGGTGCGGTTAAAATATTTTATTGACCACTACAATCATCAGAGGCCGCATCAGGGGCTGGATGGTCAGGTTCCGGCGGACCGTTTTTTTGGAATAGCGCAGGAAGTTCGGGAAGTGATTGAAAAAACGGTTGAGCAAAATGCGCTTAATATGGCTTTAGGGGAATTACCCAGAACTCCGGCATTTTTAATCGGTCAAGTTGGGGATCAGAGGATTGCGTTCCACGGAACGAGTGGATCATTTTATTTAACACATGAAAAGATAGGAGAAGAGAATGGAAAATCAATTGGAGAAGACTCAAGTGAAGGATCAGCTGCGGGAACAGCTTGCGGAGTTAGTGAACCAGATGGAGCCCTTGAGAAAATCAAAGAGACGCCGTCAAACTCGTCATGGGAAATTGACATTAGAAACGAGGATCCCGAAAGCGATTCCCGTGAGGGCGTTATGGGATCAGGCAAAGATGGAGGAGCGAGAGCTGGCCTATAAGAGGGCGCAAGCGGTGATGGAATATTGGATGGGGAGATTATCAAAAGCGGAAGCGGTGAAATTATTAGATGTGAAGACGATCAGATTTTGGCAAATGAGCCAGCAGGCGATCGTGGGAATGACGGTGGGATTATTGAATCAACCCCGATTTAGAAAAGGTGTAGCCTATACGAACGAGCAACTAGAGAAAAAGCAACTAGGGGCAAAGATTATAGAATTAGAAAAAGTTGTGGCAACACAAAGCCAACTTATTGAAATTCTAAAATCGATGCCAGGTTGCGGGGGCGTAACCACCAAGGATGGAAACAAGAAAAGAGTATCCGCCGGAGCTCAAAAAAAGGATTGGCCAAAGTCTGATCAAAGCCCCGCGCGGCAGCCAAAAATTATTGAGTCACTCACTTCAAGTAAGCACGCGAACGCTTCGGTCGTGGAAGAAAAACCACGAGAAGAAAACTAAGAAAAGAGGACGCATGAAGCTACAGGTGAGCCTGCCAGAAAAGTTTAAAATAGCTCGTGAGTGGCGAAGGCAGGGTTGCCCTGGAGCTTTAAGCGTTGTTAAAGCTAGGCCTGACTTACGCGCTCGAGCAGTGAGGGAAGTAGTTGCCGGGCTAAAGCTGAAGTCAAAGGATCGACACCGTAAGATCAAAGAGGAGGTCCGAAAAACGGTGATTGTCCTCCATGCAGGGACAGTTATTGCCATGGATGGAGCGACCATTAAAAAAGGAGAAGACGTGATTGTGTACAGAGATCGAAAAATGATCAGCACTCATAGTGAAAATTGCAATGGGCCGGCAAAGGCCCAAAGTACACTGGGGGTATTGGAAAAATTAAAATCTGGCAACCGATTGCCACTGGTTCTGTGTACAGACAATGGCTCCCCGTTTTGCGCTATTAGCGTAGAAACTTTTTTAAAGGAAAATCACGTTGTTCATCTCAAATCACTTCCCCATGTGCCGCAACACAATGGCTCGGGTGAAAGTGCGGTGAAAGATTTAAAGCACGTGATGCGGGCAGGATATACGGCGCTAGAAACGTGCGTGAAATTAAATGAAAACAGGTTGCGACCAAAATTAAACTTTAAAACTTCCCAGGAGGTTGAAAATGAAAGTCTAAAAATTTACACAATCGACGAAAGAATAAAGTTCTTTACTGCCGCGCGCTCCGCCATAGATAGCGCTGTGAGTGGCACACAAAGTGCTTATGGAAAACGAAAGGCCGAGAGAAAAGCAATTCATGACACCATGGAAAACTTCTCACTCATAACAATAATTACAGGCCGTCATCCCGCTTGATCAAAGCGGAAGATAATTCGTGTACACCACAGCTGAGATTGACAAAGCAAAAACGGTATTTTTTAACAATGTTAGTCATGAATTTCGAACTCCCCTCACTTTGATGCTGGGACCATTAGAGGAAGCCATTGTTGGTGGGTCTAAGTCCCTTCAGGGGGACAGCCTTCAAATTGTATATCGAAATTGCACGAGATTACTAAAGCTTGTAAATACTCTGCTGGATTTTTCCAGAGCAGAAGCGGGGCGGATTGAAGCAAGTTTTACGGCCACAAATTTATTTGAATTTACAAAGTATCTAGCAAGTAATTTCTCGTCTGCCGTAAGAGGGGCAGGACTGAAATATGTGATTACAGGTGAAAACCTCACAGAGCCTGTCTATGTTGATCCAGAAATGTGGGAAAAAATAGTTTTGAATCTTATTTCAAACGCTCTGAAATTTACATTTGAAGGAGAGATAGGCGTCCATGTAAGACAAGTGGGCGGCCATGCGGAGCTCATCGTCAAAGACACGGGCACAGGAATTCCTGCACAAGAAATTCCAAATCTTTTTAAAAGGTTTCACCGCGTCCAGGGTGCAAAATCAAGATCTTATGAGGGTTCCGGAATTGGGCTTGCCCTGGTCAATGATTTATCCAAACTTAATGGTGGAACTATAGAAGTTAAAAGTGAAATGGGCGTGGGAACTGAATTCACCGTCAGAGTTCCAATGGGAACAAACCACCTTCCAAAAGAACAGATCAACATGGCGGCCCACTCTTACTCTTCATCTCGGCGCATCGCGGCCTATACCAGTGAGGCAGCGTCTTGGACCGGACCAAAGCATCTGGAAGAGATTGAACCCATCATTCAAAATTCTTTGTCATCGGCCAAAATTATTGTTGTTGATGATAATTCTGATATGCGCCAATACCTAAAAGGGATTTTGAGCCCAAGGTGGCAGGTCAAAATGGTGAGTAATGGAATAGCAGCATTGGAAGCTGTGAGACAAGAAATTCCAGATCTTATTTTAAGTGATGTGATGATGCCGGAGATGAATGGATTTCAATTATTGGCGGCCTTACGTAAAGACAAAATGACAAATAAGATCCCAATAATTTTATTATCGGCCAGAGCCGGAGAAGAAGCAACGGTAGAAGGGTTAGCGTCCGGCGCTGATGATTATCTTGTTAAGCCTTTTTCAGCTCGGGAACTTGTTGCTCGCGTAAATACTCATTTAACGATGGGTGGACTCCGGAGGGAAATTTCAGAGCAGCAAACTAAGCTCATTCATTCCTTAAAAATGTCTGCTTTGGGAGAAATGGCCGGCGGTATTGCACATGAAATCAATAACCCACTTGCAATCATTGCGATGAGAACCGGTCAATTGAAGGAGCTTGTCGTAAGCGACGAATTCAATCAACAAACTGCAGTTAATTGGGCGGAAAAAATTGAGGCGACCGTGGAGCGCATCACAAAAATAATCAAAGGCCTGCGAGCGTTTGCTAGAGAAGCTGAGCACGATCCATATTTTAAAAGCAGTGTTAAAACTATTATAGATGACACCTTATCTCTATGTACCGAGAAATTTAAAGTTCATGGGATAGAAATTGTGTTTGGAGAGTGCTCCAGCAAATTGTTTATTGATTGTAGAGCGACACAAATATGTCAGGTTTTACTAAATTTACTAAACAATGCACATGACGCCGTAAAAAATT
Organism: Bdellovibrionia bacterium; assembly: GCA_038216925.1. GTDB lineage: Bacteria > Bdellovibrionota > Bdellovibrionia > JABDDW01 > JABDDW01 > JBBQPV01. Next base: position 624 of record JBBQPV010000170.1, on the reverse strand, counting down.
GCCCTGAAAAATGGGTAAAAATTGAAGTTGTGGAAGATGTGGACACTGTGGAAATTTCCGTTACCGACAGTGGAACAGGAATGACTTCTGAATTAAGAGATAAAGTGATGATGCCATTCTTTACAACTAAAGAAATTGGGAAGGGAATGGGTTTAGGTCTCAGTATTTCAAAAGGAATTATTGAGAGTCACCACGGAAAAATAGAAATCGATTCTAAGTGCATTAATACGAGATTTTTTATCGTTCTTCCAAAGGCGCAAGTAGTGAAGGCCGTAGCATAAAAATGAAGTTCCATCTGTGGCTCACTGACCAGACCGCCATTACCGAAGCCAACTAATTTGGAAGAGAAATGGAAAAAGTAGTGCCAGACTCTGCGGCGCTTTCCACAGATACTTCCCCACCATGGGCCTGCGCTACACCTTTTGCCAATGTGAGACCAAGTCCCCAACCTGTTTGCCCGCCCTTACGAGCCGATTCAGACCTTTTAAAAGGTTCAAAAAGAATGGTTTGATCTTCTTTACTTATAGGATTTCCAAAATTATGAACTGAGATTGTGATGTAGGTTTGATGCTTGGTTAATTTAATTTCAATTGGTTTTAATGGATCACCATATTTAACGGCATT
>JBBQPV010000169.1:0-5345 GCA_038216925.1 Bdellovibrionia bacterium | reverse complement strand
TTCATAAGGCTCAATATGAACGTCACTGGCTCTTAATTTGATAGCTTCCGTCAAAATTAAATTTACGAATTTTACCACCGGTGCATCGGCTTGGCCCTTTTCCACATCCACAAAAGTGATGTCCATGTTGACACCCGTTTGGGTGCCCTCATCACTGTCTTTTTCAATCTCCGTCATGATGGATTCATAGGTCACTTTTGAGAGATAGTATTTTTCTATGGCGGCATGAATGGAGGAATCGGCGGCAACAACTGCTTCAACTTTACACCGGGTCAAAAACTGAATGTCATCACGGGCAAATATGTTTGAGGGGTCCGCCATGGCCACAACCAGGTTATTTCCTGATCTGCTGATAGGAATAAGCATGTGTTTTTCACACACTTCTTTTGGAACCATTTTCAAAATTTCACGGTCAATCTCAAACTGGGAAAGATCGATTGCAGGAACTTGATACTGCTTAGAAAGGAAATCTGTAAGTTGATTTTCGGAAACGTAGCCCAGCTTAACTAAAGAAGACCCTAATTTCCCGCCGGTTTTTTTCTGTTCACGTTTTGCTAATTCTAATTGATCAATATTGATTAGCTGCTCGCGCACGAGCAACTCGCCGATTCCCTTGGCCGCCATTTCCCACCATCCTTGTATTAAAATCTTAACATAATAAGGGAGTTAGATGCGATCCAGAAATCTTTGAAGAAATGGTTTGACGTCAAACAAAACGCTAGACGCCGCAGCATGTAACGCAGTTAGATATTCATCAATCGGGATTGTAATTCCGCACGCCTGCTGAAATATAAGAACATCGTACTCCGCCGCGATCTTTTCACCGGATAAAAGTCGAGCTCCCCAGACCTGGGCCTCGGTAAGAAGGGGAGTTTCCACTGGGACTAAAGTCGTATCACACACAACGCCCTGTAATTTTAAAAAGTTGAAAAAATACAACTCATCTAGGAGATGATTTTCTAAATTCAGAGGGGTTGTGTTGATCAAAAAAGAATATATTCCCGGAAGTGTGGTTATTGTTTCAAATTTGACGAAATTGAATTCCACTCGAAAAAATCGATTTTTCAGACTTGCAATTAATTTTTCCCCTCGGTTTTCATCCACATCAGTGATGGAAATTTTATGAAAACCAATTTTACCCAACGCTGACACTATAAAAGGAACAAGAGGGCCAAGACCTGCCACCAGAGCCGGCGCCATCAAGTCTAAATGTTGAGAATTTTTTGATACCGCTCTTAAAACCCCCTCTTCAATGAGATGCCTGGGCCATAAGTTTTCCCCGTTTTTAATAAATAGTGGAGCGGCTCCCAATAGTTCGATTTCCTGGGTTTTCAAAGGCGAAATATTTAGCGCCATCTCAGAAAATTCCATGTCTATGATGAGAATATCCGGCTTTTCTGAAAGAGCTTTTTTAAAGACGCTTTCAAACTCCGTAGAGCTGCACTTGCTCACTTTGACTTCTAACTCACCGCCGTGTTTTGAAAGGATTTCCTTAGCGGCGTTCCACCTGAGGTCCCAAGGATTGGGGGCAATTTCAATTAGTTTTATTTTTTTGGCCATTTAAAATCTCGCGCATCTTTGATGTCTAATTTTACTTGCGTCACTAAATCTTTTACTTTAGAAAACTTTTTTTCTTCACGTAATCTCTTAAAAAAATGAATTTTTATTTCTGAATCATAAATGTCTTTTGAAAAATCTAGAATATGGCTTTCTATTTTTATCCCGCCGGAATTTTCAAAGGTTGGATTGTATCCGATATTTGTAACCGATCTCAGCATGTCACCATCATACTCTACCCCTGTCACATAAACCCCAGTATTTGGATAAAGTTCTGATTTTGTTTCAAGGTTTGCGGTGGGAATCCCGATTGTCCGACCACGTCCTTCACCCTTCACGATCTTTCCCTGTAAATAGAATGGCCGATTCAAAAACTCACCGGCGCTGGCCACGTCCCCGGTTTTGACTAAATTTCGAATGAGTGAGGAAGAAATGATTTGACCATTTTGTTTATGGGGCGGAAGAACTTCAAACTGAATGTTATTTTCAACGCATAAATTCTTTAAAATTTCCGTGGTGCCTTTTCTTCCATTGCCAAAGGTGAAATCGTAACCCACTTTAACCAGGCCCCCTTTAGCTTCTTTCATAATATAATTTTTGAAAAACTCTTCCGCGCTGAGAGCACTCAGAGCCTTAGTGAATGGGATGACAACGACGTTTTTTATCCCCAAAGATTTTGCTACTTTTACTCGGTCCTCCAACGTAAAAATATTCTCTATGCCCCCCGGCGATAAAATCTTGGCCGGGTGAGGATCAAAAGTCATCAGCGTGGGGACTAGTCCAAGGGCTTCGGCTTGGGTTGTAATGGATTTGAGCAGCTCCCGATGGCCTAAATGAACTCCATCGAATATGCCAATAGTGAGGGCCGAAGGTTTATGCATATGTATGAGTTTATGGCACATTTTCCGTGTTCAAATAAATTGATTTTTCCCAAAGTTTTTGATACGTTGCGTTAATATGCTTAGAAAACTCCGCGCTCTTCTCAGATTACTCAAAGGCAAGATTACGCCTTACATGGGGCTGTGTGGGCGAATCATCTTTTGCTTTGCCATTGGACTTCTCATTTATGCTGCCACCAGTGGGACATATTTTGACAGTCGCTTCTCAGTGCGCGGCCCTCAAAATGTCTCAAGTGACATCACCATCATCACCGTCAGCAGGGACGATATTATTTCCGCCTCTGAACTGGCGGATCATAATACAAAAAATATGCTGAGATCTTTAAAAGAACTTGGCGATGTCAGCGATGCTTTCTACTGGAACTTATCTCTTTGGGAAAGAGCATTACAAAAAATTAATTCGGCAAAACCTAAGGCCATTGTGGTCACGGTTTTTTTAGGCAAAGAAGTTCCTCCGGTGCTCACTAAGCAAAGTAATATTTTTTGGGCGGTGAAAAACCAAGAAGAAACTTTAAATAACATTCCCAATGTCCCTACGGATCAAGTTGGCCCCCTCAATTTATTTCCCGATCCTGACGGAAATATTCGCCACTTTTTTGGAGGAGCGGAATCCCTTGCCTACAAAGTGGCGGCATTTTATGGCGGTCATCCTATTAGTAATTTTAATTATGGTCAGCCCATTAATTTTCAGGGACCTCGTGGCACTTTTAAAACTTTTACCTTCGCGGATCTTGTAAAAGGTTTGATAAAGCCTATTCATTTACAAAATAAAACGGTGATTCTCACCACCAGTGACATGACAAACCACATGCTTCCAACACCTGTGGGATATTTGTCAACCGGTGAGGCCACAGCCAATGTCATTTACAATTACATTCATGATCTGTGGATCAAAGAAATCCCTTGGTTTTTAGCCACACTTTACCTTGCTGCCATTTTGATGACAACTCTGTGGATTATTTTTAGCTACCCAGAATCAGTGGCGCTGGTCTTCCTAGGATTTTTGACTGTATTCATTTTTGTTCTCAGCGCTGCACTCTTTGATTTGAAGGCCGTGTGGCTTCCTCTAGAGTCTCCTCTGGCGTTGATTATTTTTACTTACGTTGTTGTCACTGGGTATCGATTGAGCGCGTCGGAAAAACACTCTTGGCAAGCAGAACAGGAGCTTCACTATTTAGGTGAAGTTGAATCACTTAAAAATAATTTCCTTTCTCTGATCTCCCATGACTTAAAAAATCCACTGGCCAAAATTCAAGCCATCACGGATAGACTACTCAGTTCCCGGGAACCCAATGCCAGTGGTGAATTTAAAGAGGACTTGACCACTATCAGGAGAACCAGTGATGAACTTCGGCAATACATCACAAGTATTTTGCAACTCACTCGAGTGGAAGCCCGAGATATAAAATTAAAACGTGAGGTTTGTGACATAAATAATATTGTGGCCGACGTGTTAGAAAAACTCAAACCCCTTGCCGAAAGTAAAAATATAAAAATCGCAACAGACCTTGAGCCCTTGTTTAGTATGGAGGCGGACAGGTCTCTCATTACCGAGGTCCTTATTAATCTGGTTGAAAATGCCATTAAGTATTCTGACATCTCAGCCATGATTGAAATCAAAACCAGTGAACTAAATAACATGGTGCGAGTGGAAGTTGTTGATCACGCCGGCGGTATCTTGGAGGCAGAATTGCCTAAAATATTTGATAAATTCTACCGGGGTAGCGGGGACAAAACAATTCAGGTGACCGGCACAGGCTTAGGTCTCTATTTAGTTAAATATTTCATTGAACTTCATGGAGGTTCAGTGTTTATAAACAGTCAACCGGGCAAGGGCACTCAAATAGGATTCTTATTGCCAATCGAAAGCTCTGAAGAGGAAAATTATGCAACAGAATTTGCGCGTTCTCATCGTTGATGATGAACAGGAATTAAGAAAAACTGTACGGACTATCTTGGAAAACAGTTATCAGAATATATCTTGGTATTTCCAAGAAGCCGGCACCGGCACAGAGGCCGTTGACGCTTTGAAACAAGACGAGTTTGACCTGGTTCTCATGGACGTCCGCATGCCTAAAATGACCGGTCTTGAAGCTTTAAAAAAAATCAAATCCGATGACCCTCGCACTTTCATAGTCCTCATGACTGCTCAGACAAATATTGGCGATGCCATTGAAGCAATTAAAGAAGGCGCCTATGATTATTTGGAGAAGCCCGTACAACCGGAAAAAATGATAAAAATTGTAGAAAAGGCACTGGAGGCAAGAGAGATGGTCACATCCCTTGCCATGAGTAATCCGGTTTTTGACGACGACACCGAAACCGAATTTGTGGGAACCAGTCAACAAATGAAAAAGATTTTTGATCTCATATATAGACTGTCAAAAGTGGAGACCACAGTTTTAATCCGTGGAGAAAACGGTACCGGTAAAGAATTAGTAGCCAGTGCAATTCATTTTAATAGCCAGCAAAAAAACGGTCCATTTGTAGCCATCAACTGCGGCGCCATTCCTGAGAATTTGATGGAAAGCGAATTTTTTGGACATGAAAAAGGCGCTTTCACCGGGGCATCGGAAAGAAAAATTGGAAGATTTCAATCTGCATCGGGCGGGACACTATTCTTAGACGAAATCGGAGAATTAAGCGGACCTATGCAGGTGAAACTTCTCCGTGTGCTCCAAGAGAGAAAATTTACTCCGGTGGGAAGCACAAGAGAGGTGAAGACAAACGCGAGAATCATTGCCGCTACAAATAGAAATTTAGAAAAAGGCATTGAAGAAGGCAGATTTCGAGAGGACTTATTTTATAGATTAAACGTCATGCCCATTTTCTTACCTCCATTGAGAGAAAGAAAGGACGATATACCCTCCCTTGTGGATTATTTTATTA
>JBBQPV010000168.1:0-5348 GCA_038216925.1 Bdellovibrionia bacterium | reverse complement strand
TCACGTGCATCCAAAACTCTCGCGGAAAAAGAGTTTTCGTTAATTTCTCATCACGCATGGATGTGTTTTCATCATACACCGATGACAAGAGTCCAAAAACTTTTTGGTAATTTAGGGCACTTGCAAAATACTGAGAAAAGTAGAGGCTCTCATCAGAATTGAGTTTCCGCTGAGTCAAAAAAGAGAGTTCGTCGGCAGCATCATCAAGAAGACCTGCTTTTAATAATAATTTTGCTCGACTGACGACTTTCCACTCTTCCGTGCTGAGAGATAACTTTACACTTTGCCAGTCGGTTTTTTCAAAAACTGGGAGCTTCTGATTAATTTCAAAGTAGGCCAGGAGGCCATAATAAGTGAGTGGAAATTTATCCACTAAATCCAGTGCAGTTTTATTTTTTAACTGAACTTCTCCTTTTTGTTTATAACAATGGAACAGCCAAAATAAAGTGACCAAATCTTGTTGATTTGTCATTTTTCTCGACCGTGCCATTTCTAAATGAGTTATCGCTTCTGATATTTCTTTTTCATTGATATTTACTAGCGCCCACTGGATAGAACCATCGATGAATTCAGGTGACATGGAATAATATTTGGTCAGTCGTTTAAAGAAATCCTTCGCCTGAGAGAAATCCAAATTCAATTGATAGCTGCGAGCAGCCATGTATAAAAACTTCGAGGCTTTGGCGGAGTGCTCGTGGAGTTCGGCGGCCCTTTCATAGAGTAGGGCTGCGTCCTTATAAGACTGCATATCAAAAAGTGTTTTTGCCCAATCACTTAATCTGTCCACATCAAGATCAAGCATCATTTTGACAATTTTATTTTTTATAACAGAATTTCCCTGGGGACCTCTGCTTTTGTCTTCTTCCTTTAGCAAGAGTTCAAAAATTTTATCCTGGCTCCATTTGGATTTTACGCTGGCAGGAAATTTTTTAAGTAGTTTCACCATGGCTTCTACTGCAGACGTGGGGTCATTTTTTGAAATATCTCCCTGTGCTTGGTCAAAAAATTCTTGCTCCTCAGTAGAAGGCACCAAATTTGTCGCCACCGGAGCCTCAGTTTTTACCTTTTGCTTTTCATATTCTGTTCTCAAAGCTTGGGGCAATAAAGAAACGACGTTTTTAAGACGGCTCTCTACGGAAATCTCGGGGTCAAGCTCTTTTGCTCTGGAGAAATATTTGAACGCCTCTCCCCATTTCCTCTCTGCAATCATGGCATCGCCAACGTTTGTATAAAGTTCCGCGCGCTCAGTTTTACTCATCTCCTGTTCAAACTCAAACGCCCTTGCTATTTGTGGTCTGATATACTTCCACTGAGCTTTCCTAGTCATTGAGCTAATGATTTCTAAATGTGAACTGACAATGAGTGCTCGTTCAATTGGTTTTAAATATTTTTGATTTTTTTCAAATCTAGTGACCACGTCAATTAAAAATGCTGGCGCTACTTTTTCTTCAATGAGAGCTTTATTTGCGCATCTGAGTTCTAAAAGCCTCACTTTATCGGCAATCAAAGATTTTGCGCTGACTAGTTTTGCCGCTACTGCGCATTGTTCATACATTTCCACAGTTTCGTAGGCGGCCGCTCGACTCAAAGGATCTTGCAAAGTTTTTATTTTTTTTATCAATTCCGGTTTTGAATAATTAATCCATCTTTCCGATTGGGAAGAATCAGGTTTGACAGTTAAAGTATCAATGAAACCCAGTTGGTAAACTGAAAGACCGGCTAAGAAAATTATCAATGCATTTTTCATCTTAAAATTCCCCTTTTCACTAATCTAAACTTTTGACTCTGATTTAAGAGTTTACCTTCAAAAACAGATGTAGATAAGTATACGGTAATGTCTTCCATTGCAGGTCTCAAGGTAAAGTCTACGGCATAGTAGTTTTTCTTAAACATTCTCTCTATGTCAGTGTCACGAGATTTATCACTAAAAATAATATCACTATCAATGGAACTTGGCAGGTAGGCGTCATAATATCCGGCATTTTTAAAGGCTCCTAGTAGCCACGGTATGGGCCACTGACTATGTAGGGCCACCAACACACTTTTACTCAGTATAGACGGATCGGATTTAACGGCGGATTCAATGATCTCCATGACATTTTTAATCTCTGGAAATGTTTGAACATAAACGTAGGGCTCGTTTACATCCACGTAGTTATAAAAATTTAATTTTATAGCATGAATCATAGAAGCACCGCACAGCGCTATCACTAGCGCCGTAGCAAATCTCGGTGGCCACTCTTTAACAATAATCCCTGCCACAATCATAAAAGGCCAAAGAATCTCTAAAATGCACCACGGCGTTTTGTATGGAATAAGACTATAAAAAATCAGCTGCAGAATTCCATAGAGGGTAAAAAAACGGATGTTAAGATTTTTTGTGTATAAAAATCGAGCAGCAGCTACAACGCCCAGAAGAGCGGGCCATTCTTGGCGAAGCATAATCATAAGAAAGTAGTTGGCGGGTTTTTCATGACCGCTTCCCGACTCCCCTGTCTTTAACCACGGAATAAACGCTTTGAAAAAATCCAAGATGCCGGCGGGGTTTTTGCCAAAAGATGAGAAAAGGAGAGCCCACAACATAACTGCCAACATAATCGGTTTAAAACTCAGTTTGAGCCTGTTCCACTGAGAAGTGGCTGTTGCAGCAATCACAAAACTTGCCGCGGAAATCACCCAGGTTTCCTTTGTGGCCATCATCCCCACTAAACCAAATAAAAACAAAAACTGACGGTCTTTAAGAAATCCATAAAAACTGATCAAGGTAAGAAGCATGAGATCGATTTCTTGAGTGGCGTACCGTGAGTAGAATATCATTCCCGGGGACAGGGCCATGAAGAGCGCGCCTATGCGGTTAAGTTTCCACATTATCCATACAGCTATTACGCCGAGAACCGCCGCACCAGCTCGAAAGACCACCATGTCTCTACCGAACACCGCTTGGACGGCAAACTGAAAATAGTAGTGCAGAGGTCCATGAAAGTTTGTGGGATCGTATTTAAAAAGGCCGGTTTCAAAAATCTGGTCTACAAACCATCCAGTAACCCCTTCGTCGGCATGGACGGGGCGCCATTCTAAAAATAAGAGCCGAACGGTGAGAGCGACAAGAAGTAAAGTTCCCAGAAGCCATTGATTTTTCTTTTCCGTCGACATATTTACTTTCATTTACAAGAATTGTGACATGTCAGAACCCTACCTTTCAATCATTCTTCCCGTTCACAAAGACTTTGCGGTCTTTAAAAGCGCTGAACAAAACATCCTCAGTTTTTTTCAATCATTTCCAGATAAGGTCGAGGTCTTAGGCTTAGACGCCATCACAGGGATAGAGAAAGCCAAGGGTGAATTCATATTTTTGATAGACAAAGAAATTTCAGTTCCTCTTGTCGATGTGTTGGTATTTTTATCGGAGTTTAGAGATTCAGATACGGATATCATTATTGGGGACCGTTATGCGGTACAAAGTAAAATTTTTCACCGGCGAACATACAGAGAAAAAACCATGAATGAAATTCTAAATTGGACAATCAAGAAAAAATACAGACTTCCATTCCAAGATCCACTTTGTCCCTTACTGGGGTTACGGCATGCATCGATGAAGAAGTTATTGAGCGGGGTGCGAGTGGTAAATCCTTCTAACAGTTCAATGCTCTCCGTTGAAATATTAGTTAGGGCAGTAAAATTAAATTATAAGGTAAAAACTTTTCCGGTGCGCTGGATAAATAAGCATTCAAAACTAGATTTTATGAAGACTCTTTGGAACTTAGTTTTGATGCCAAAAGATTTTCAATGACTCGTTCCGCTTCAGAGAGAATTTTCTGGTCCTTTTTAACATCTTTAGCCATCATCTCCTCCGGCGCAAAACTCATGAGCTCACAGTGGCTAAGTACGGTCATGACCCTTTCCTGGAGCTTAGGATCAAGGTTTGGAATACGACGTAGCATTTCTTCCGCGGTTTGAGAGGCGCCGCCTGTGCCAGATACCTCCCCTAAAATACTTAACACGGCATTAGTGATCTCCACCCCTGCGCTCTTCCAATCACCTTCGGTCAATTTTTTACGGGCAGCCTTTAGTTTTGCCCGCGCCCGTTTTCTTAATTGATCTTGTACATTTCCGTTCCCGCCGGATTTCAACCTTCTCCACGCCCATCCAAAACATAAAATTGGCAGAAGAAAAGCACTTGCCCATAAAATGGGAGCTGCTTTTTTAGGTAAGGTCCAAAGAGAATAAGTTTTTAAGTAGTGGAGATCCTTAACCACAATGGGAGAGTTGGCGCTAGTTCCCGCCATCGGGGAGGAAACATTTGGGCTTGCGCTTCCGTCTCCAGGAATCACTTTGACCCTAAACTCTGGTGTATTTTGAACAGCATATTTAGATGTCTGCGGATCAAAAAAACTTAGGCTTATGGGAGGAATTACGCTTTCACCCACGTTTCTTGGAATGACAAGAATTTCAAATTCAATAAAGCCTTCTCCACTTTTATTAAACTGAGACTCCTTTTTGGTGTCATAAACCTCCAAGTTACTAGGAAAATTTAACGCAGGAAGTTCAATCGCTTTAACATTTCCCTTGCCCTGAAATTTTATTTTTAAACTAAAGGGTTGATTCACTTTCACTGTGGCGGAGCTAAGGGATCCGGTGATATTAAATTTTCCAACTGCTCCTGAGAAACTGGCCGGGCGCCCTTCATTAGGCAAGGGAACAACATCAATGGGTAATTCCTGGCTGGATTTTACATACGTATAAGGCCGACCAAATCCAAATACCCCCATCCCCGTCCCCTGCGTGTCAATCACAGTAGCCTTGGCTTTCAAAGGATCAATGGTTTTTTTCCCGGCGGATATGGGAAATAGGGCATAAGAGACGAGCACTGCCTTTCGGTAAGGCACACCGTTAATAACTTCTTGTTGAAAATTTAATCTCTGCGCAATTTCTAAGTCTTCTTTCCAAAAGCCTTTTAGATCTGGATATTTCAAGGCATCAAAAGCTTGAATGTCTCCTTTAGTGTAAAGAGACCATGTTGCTACGATTTGCTCACCCACGTAGGCTCGCTTCTTATTTGCCTCTACAGTTATAAAGAATGCATTTTTATCTGCCTGGGGCGCTGACTTAATTCCGCCGCCTGGATTCAATATAAAACCCCGACGCTTTAGTAATTGTGTGAAGAGATCATCCTCATCATCAAAACCGGGAAAACCATGGGGCGCCGTGGAATCATCATCGTTTCTTTGATTTTTTCGTCCGTTTCTAGATTGTTGCTGCTGGGGCGGCGCGGATCCGGCAGGCAAGATCTTGAGCTTAATAGGCTCCGTGGTCAGAGTTTTTCCATTCACTTCTATTGACGCAGCCCC
>JBBQPV010000167.1:0-5406 GCA_038216925.1 Bdellovibrionia bacterium | reverse complement strand
CAACAACCGGTACAAAAGATAAACTCAGTTTTCGAACGCGCCTGTTGTGTAGCGGAGGCCCAGCCCAAAGATCGTATATTTCAAAGCACCGGAAAGCTAAATAACCTAATGCCAGCGATGCTTCTGCGTCACTCCCGCCCCCAGAGAAATCGCCAAGAAACAAACCCAAAGTAAGACTTTCGCCACCCGCGACTATCCATCCGGTCTCCCAGAAACGGCCTTGAATAAGTTGCCCCAGTCCAAAACTCGGCAACACAAACCCACTCAGACCGATTTTGCCGAGGTCGCCGGTACGCGAAGTTATCAACCAAAGAACCGGCAACGTTCCAACAAGCGCACCACTAATATATGACGGCATACCAACCTCACCCCGATTAAGAATTTGTGAATTTGAATAAAATCCCGTTCCGTTAACGGGATTAGCGCGCAGATTTGGACTGAAAAGAATGAGAAAAAGGAAAAGATATTTTTTTAATTTTTGAATGAGCGCTGTTAGAATAAACAAAGTCAACATGGGCCGCCCCCAAGAGTCATTGTCGAAAGGTGGCGGACCTGATTTTCAAATTTTTGCAACCCAAAAACATCAATACTAAAACCCCGCCTTTCTTGCGTAATTTTTAAATAGTGGAACGGAAATGGAGCCGATTTAGGACGAGGTCCTCCGCCACCGCCTGTGACAATAAAAGTTTTCCCTCCTTTCTCGAATCTTTCATAACCGTGACTATGGCCGCTGATGAAGACACGAGTTTTCACACCAGACAAAAATTCTGGTACAAAGATTTTTTTTACATATTTTGATGGAGAGACAACTACGCTATTTGTAAAAGGCGGGTGATGTCCAAAGACAATGATATTCTCTATGAGGACATCTGAGTCCATGGCCGCCAGTGTACGTCCAAACCAGGCCCTCTGACTTTCACCGTGATCCGTCGTATCTAACCAAATTAATCCCACCGATTGAACCGTCATGGAATACCATGTTCTTTCAATTAAAAAACAAAAATGGCCTTCAATCTTTAAGTCATGATTGCCCTTAGCGGGATAAATAGAAATACCTAGTTTCTTAAGTCCGGCGGCTAGACTGAAAAAATAATTCCACTCGCGGCTGGCTCCGCTTCGAACCAAATCCCCCACCACAACCAAAAACCGCGGATCGTGATTCTCTATTCCTTCAAATAGAAATTTCCGCTCAGTATCGTTAACTTCTCGTCTCAGGAAAACCCTTTCAAGAAAAGATGTTCTCTGAGTGTCTCCAATTACAATAAATGACCAGGGGTGAGTATTCATAAGGCCAGTTTAGCGCTGCATAGGATTACAAACTACTCGCGTTTGGGTTGCAGAGATCATCGTTGATAGGTAGAGTGCACTTATGATGAAAAAATCCCAGACAACCCCAAGGAAAACGCCCAAACAAGAGCGGTCAGTTTCTCTAGTAGAAAGCATTCTGACCGCATCTACTCGCGTTTTCAGCAAACTCAATTACAACAAAACCACCACAAATAAAATTGCCCAGGTGGCGGGCGTCAGCATTGGTTCCCTCTACCAATATTTTCCGGGAAAAGACGCTATCGTTCGCTCACTTATCCACGAAAGAATAGAAACGCAACTCGAAGTGCTCGAAAAGATTCTGTACGAATCTCGGAATGAAACTCTGCCACAGACAATAGAACGGGTCATTCGCATGATCGCCGAACCTGCCTATAAAAACAAATCCATCTCCCGCCTTTTTTACGGGATAGGGATGTTTCTTGGAGCAAGCGCTGTGGTCCTCGAATCCAGAAAAAGAGCCGTTGAAATAATTTTCGAGTCTCTGAATCAAAGAACGGAACTTAATTCAGAAAAATTAAGAATTCGCTTATCTATTTTATTAAATGCGATTTTGGGATCTATAGCCTCAGCAGTTATTGATCCCACCGAACAAGTGGCATTGGATGATTTAGTGAGTGAATTAAAATCCATGGCTCTGGCCTATTTAACGCGTTAAAAAGAGAAGTCATGTTATTTCTTTAATTTACCAGAAATTTGATTTTGTTGTTTTTTAGCACCCCCTCTTTCAGCTAATAGATCTTGGCTCATCTGAACCCATTGTAGTATCGCGTCACGCTCCGCCAGAGTGAGAATAGAATCGCGATGAATAATTCGATACCTCCACGGCGGCATTGATTTATCTTCAATGACATCAGATACGGCACCGAGAAGTTCGACCGGAGTTGCTTTTCCTTTAAATGGGAAGCCTTTGGACATATCGATTGTTTGTTTCGCCTCAGCAATGTCCCGATCAATCATCCATTTTATACCGGGTAATTGGTAATACCAGGGAAACACAGTCGGTCCACCGTGACAACTTTGGCACTTCACAACAAAAACAGGTTTTACCGCTTTTACGTAAGCCTGATTGATTTCATAGATTTTCGCGTCTTCAAGGACACTCTTTCGTTGTGGCCCTTGAGCGTGGAGGGAAGAGATCACAGCAACTATAAGCAAACCGAAACTTATAAAACTTAAAAATCTCATTTTATCTTTCTTCTACTTTTTGACGACAATTTTGCCTACCATATCCTCATGGCCACTTCCGCAAAAGACGCTGCAGTGAAAAGGAAATTCTCCCACCTTATCTGGAACAATTCGCACGCGGGTGGTTTCACCTCCTTTAACAACCGTCTCTAACCCTAGCGCGGGCACTTTGAATCCATGTTTCCGATCTAGAGATTTTAGCTCTATAACTACGGGCTCACCCAATTTAAGCTCCAAGATACTAGGGTTATATTCAAATTTTTTAGCCGTGATGGAGATGATCCTTTCTGTTTCTTCAGACTTGGCTTTACCCAGCTGAAGCGACACAAGAAAGAGCATCACTAAAAATAAAACTGTTTTGTGTTTGTCTAAGCGCTTCATCGTCATCCTTTCACAACAGGCCATTCTTTGATTTCTTCAACCTTTTCCGCTTCCTCTTGAATACTTCGAAATCCTAAACCCCTAAATGGCTGGGCAACGTCCCATTGAATCGGCGCCTTTCTTTGAGTAGACCCGCCTGGAGAGGGGGGTGGTAAAGGAAATATCAGGGATTTGGCCGAGTGATGTACAATGTGGCCAGTTTTGTGATGATTTTCTTGGTGAATGTGACCATAGAACACAGTCACGTCTTTATAAGGAAGAAGAAGATCAACGACTTGTTTTCCGTCTTTAGTGGCCCAATCCCACTCGATCTTCAGGTCGAATAGAGGCCTGTGGGTAAGGAGAATAAGCGGTGCATCTTTTTTGATTTTAGCGAGTTCTTTTTTCAACCACGCAATTTGAACGTCGCCAACTGCCCCTTCTGCATCTGAGACATTATCAAGAGCAATGAAATGAACACCTTTATGTATGAAAGTGTAGTAGGTGGTATCGCCCGGTAAAAAAGATTTAAATACGTCTTTAAAAACTGCGCCCTGATCTAACGAAGCGTCATGTTCTCCAGGTAAAAGCTTAATATTTTGTACGTTAAGACCTTTAATAATTTCTCTAAATTCTTCCATTCTCGCGCGACGTATGTGTTCGTCATCAGTGGTGTGAGTGAGGTCCCCCGTGAAAACAATAAAATCGGGCTTAAACTTGAGGCTATTAACCGACTCAATAGCTTTTTTTAATGTGTTCTTGGATTCTGGATTTACTTTAGGCCCATCAAATCCCCAGTGAGTATCTGACAGTTGCAAAAAATAAAAATCCTCGCTCTTACGGCCTGCTGCTTTGGCAATTCCGCCAAGGGCTGGAAAAAATCCCAGACCTGACGCGAAAACAACTCCACCGATACCCGCAACCTTTAAAAAATCCCGTCTGTCAAAAATCTCTTTTTTCTTCACAATTTCTTCCCCCTAATTATTTTGAATTAATTTCTCTTATATCAATCTGACTGGTAAGACTGACATCGGTAGGAGTTTATTCCCCATTTTCTTGAAATTTGGGGACTTTCCTCTGTGTACGTCTCAGTTGATTACTAACTGTACGACCCTTAAAATAGAGATTTATTACCAAATAAAAGTTATATTTTTCGGGAATAAACTGAGACCTGCTTGAGTCTTTCAGGTATGGGCCGGTTCAACTAGTAAGGATTTTTTTAGATGCGGCGTAAAACAACTTTAGCTCAATTCGAAAGCGTGGTTTTACCACACTTAGGTGCGGCCTATAGCTTTGCGCGGTGGCTGACACATAACACTCAAGATGCCGAGGATGTAGTGCAAGAATCTTACCTAAGGGCCTTTGATTTTTTTGACGGCTTCCACGGTGAAAACGTCAGGCCGTGGCTACTTACTGTTGTCCGTAACACCTGTTTTACATGGCTTAAGAAAAACAGATCACGAGAAACAGTCCCAATCAGTGATCAGAATTTTGAACAAACTCAGTCTGGTGGGTTCGACCCACAGGAACTACTAGTAGAAAAAATCGACAAGAAGAACCTCCAAACGGCGATTCAAAACTTGCCCGAAGAATTTCGGGAAGTCATCGTTCTCTGTGAGTTTGAAGGGCTGTCATACAAAGAAATATCAGAGGTAACAGGGGCCCCTATTGGAACGGTAATGTCACGCTTGGCAAGAGCCCGGGAACGTCTTCGTGAAGCTTTAACTGAAGATCCAAAGAATGGAGGGCATTCATGATCTGCGTGGAAAGTAGAAAATTTCTGCACGCCTATCTTGATGGTGAACTTGACCTCAAGACTAGTTTAGACTTTGAGGAACATATTCAAACTTGTCCAAATTGTTCAGATGCTCTCAAAGGCTTTCAATCGCTTCGGGAAAAAATGAAGGTTGGACTGTATTTTAAAATGCCGGAAGGCTTTGAAACAAATTTAAGCGCGCTCGTCCGAAAGAAAAACCGCCCAATTTTTTCCTTGAAATGGGCTTATGCTACCGCGGCCGCTGTGGTCTTAATATTTGCAGTTAAAACTGTTCCCCATTTGAATGGCCAGTCACAAGAGCAACTTCTAAGTCAGCAAGTTTTAACAAGTCATTTGAGATCTCTCATGGCAAATCACCTTATAGATGTTGCTTCTACTGATCAGCATACTGTTAAGCCCTGGTTTGGCGGAAAAATTAATTTTGCCCCCCCAGTTAGTGACTATGCTGACCATGGGTATAAGCTTTTAGGTGGACGCCTGGACTATTTGGATAAAAATCCGGTGGCGGCGCTTATTTATCAACGTCGGAAACACCTTATCAACCTTTATGTTTGGCCATCTAACGGAAAGTCAGAAACGACGGGAAGTCGTAGTGATCAGGGTTACAATATTTTTCATTGGACCGAGTCAGAAATGAACTATTGGGTGGTGTCGGACTTAAATGGAAATGAATTACAAGAATTTGTAAAGTTACTACAAGGTCATTGAGTACCTTCTAACAGGAGAGTTTTATGGGTGTGTTTAGTATTTTTCAT
>JBBQPV010000166.1:0-5413 GCA_038216925.1 Bdellovibrionia bacterium | reverse complement strand
TTGCGTGGATCAATCGTCTAAACAGATCGGATGATTTGGCTGGTGTTGCGCCCTGCAAGCTTGCCACATATTTCAGTGCCTGAGCCTTTTGCCATTCCACATCAAATTTAGAGTCTGTCAAATAGCCGTGTAAAACTTGTGCCGCTGGAGTGCCAGATTTTTTAAGAGAGGAAATAAATTCTTCTTTCCAGTTACCACTGGCAGCTGGTGGCACTAATTTTAAGAGGTCACAGCGGGCCTTTGAAAATGCCGGGGTTTTTGCGTCTAACGCTAAAACATTCAGGACAAAACCCAAGTCGACAATATGTTTATCAATCAAAGATTTAATGGCCAATAAATCAGAATATCCTTTGACCGGTGTTAGCCACGGATGATCCGCATCACGGGCGCCGTTTTCTGGAAAATGGGAATCGAATTGGCCCAGAAGACTTTGATAAGAGGCTGAGCTCACTTGAATGTTCGAGCCACCAAGGAACGGGTTGACGACAGAAGCAGACGAAATTGTGACGGACGAAGCACCTTCAGCAGGTTGCGGGCTAGATTCAATATTGATTTCGGTTTCACAAAATAGAGGTCTGAGCTGTTCCGGTAAACTCATACTGGATTTCAAATTTTGATAGCTCAGACTTTGCTCTAATTGCACCATGCCCGTTTTTACAGCATGACTGAATTCTTCAGAATCCATGACATCGCTAACCCAATAATTCACCTGTTTAGAAGTTTGATTGGGAGTAAAAATTAGGGGGCGAGACGTTGCCCACCAATCGTTATGAGGAGGAGCCAATTCTTTCATGATGGGGCCACCGGAAGAATGACAACCGGAGCATCTGAGCCTGCCACCAAAGGGAGGTTTTTGAGGACTATTGCTTAGATATAATGCTCTGTTATCGGCAAGAATATCGCGGCTATCTCCACGGTAAAACCAATTTGCTCGGTCACCACCACCAATCAGTTCATAAAAATTAAAATATTTTTTATCATAATTCCAAACTAAAACTTCAATCATTAGCTTGCCCTTATCGGGTACCTGATCTAAATCGACAGTTCCATTAGTGGCTGTGGTGAAGTGGCCAAAGAATAGCTGGCCTTCATTAATGGTCATCGGACCGCGACCAAGCTTTAATACTCCCGTCACTCTTTCAAAAAAGCTAAAGCTCCCAAGCTTTGGGTTATTCCGTCCTCGATTGGCCACCATGGCGGGACGAACTCTAAGACCTGCTTTCATCCATATGTTTTTTAGATTTTGAACATTTTGTGGGCAAAGTATTTGGCCGGTGAGAGTTGCATACACAGGGTCATTCTGAGGTAGGGCCGGGTTTCCAGATGAATCCAAAACCTGGCACATACTCCATGAATTTGAGGAACAAAACGTAAGAGCTAAAAGAGTGAAAAGCGCAAGTTTCATAGGGGATTGTTACTCGGAATCCACACCTGTTAGCAACAGGAAAATTTCCGCAGTGACAAATAGGTGCCATTTGAGAATATGCGAACGTGTCGATTTGAAAACAAATGGTTTCACGCTCTTTCACCTTCATCTCAGCGCCAGCCCTTGCATTTATTTTTAATAAGTGAAAGAGTTCCACCATGAAAAAACTCATCCTTATCTTTTTATTTATACCTTTCCTTTTATTTGCAAAAGACGCGTGGTGGTTGAAGGGAACTTTTGAAGCGAAGGAGACCGAAATATTGGGGATGCCCGCAAAAGCTATAGATCCTACATTTAAAAGGATTTCCGTTATCAATTACGACCTTGTGATTAAAAAATTTCCCGAGGCTAAAAAAGACCTTGAGGCAAACTATGCCCGCTTTGTTCTAGATAAATTCTATAACGGCAAAAAACATCATATTGTCGTGGGCCCTTATTCAAATGATGGCGTTAACACCAGTGGATCTTTTTTACTTGTACTTGAACAAGATAAAGGAAAATGGAAGAATGTATTTTTAAAAACTCAGCCTAAAACAAATGGCTTTGCTATCCTTATTGATGGAGGGGACAGCGTTGTGTGGAACAGTTGTTTGAATTGTGGTCCCAGTGCTCTGTTAAGATGGAAAAAAAATGGTGACTACTACTTTGAAGATATGGATGAACCTGAGGACGAGCAGTAATAGCTCTATAAATTATCTTCTGCCCGTGATCCCATTATGACTGTTAGTTTAAATTAATTGCATCTAAGTGAAGTTCTTTACCACCATCATCATAGGCGTGAATTTCATAACGGGTAGGCATCATCACTCGCTCCATGAGATCATTTTTAAATGAGTCCTGTCCTGACACCATAAATGGAGCAGTAGATTTTCCTAATTCTTGGTAACTTTGCCTCTGACGAATGCCATCGATGATGCGAAAAACAGGGTTCTCGGGATGGTTTGCAAAAGTAGGAGTCGATTTATTTGTGGCGAAAGGTATTAACAATGGTGTGTTCGCAGACTCGAGAGTATAAATCTCTTTCTCTTTGGAATTACAACTAATAGAAATATGGGCAAGGGGTGAATTATTTGTTTTTTCTCTTTCCTTCAACCAATCGGCAAATTCGTTATGACTAATGTATGTGCTTCCGTAGCCTTGAGTTGCGGGATAGAGGAAATAAAATGTTTCAGATGTGCCATTGGGATTAACCTTATTGGCTTTGAGCATTCGGTAGCTTTCCGCAAGCGCAACAACATTTTTTTCACTGCCACCTGCGTGAGACTGGTCTGCAAAATAATCAAGGTGCCCAGTTTCCTGAGTCATGAGAGTTCGAATAAACTTTTTAACGTTGTCCACAGGAGCTGAATTAAGGGTGAATCCGCGCTCGTTGAAATAGGAGATGAATTCCAGTCCTGCGTCCTGACGTTCACTGCTTAAATTCCCACCGACAATAAAGAGGCCGACTAACTGTTTGTCTTTCCACATTTTCTCGTAGTCTAGACTTTTACCGTAATCGATTTTTTCGATGCGGCTGTCTTCTGTGGTAATAGCTTTTATGGTTCCTTTATAGGTTCGCCCACTCACATTCCAGCTAAAGGATTGGTCAAAGGCAACTTCCCCTTCCTTAGTTGTACGCTTCCTACTTATCTTAACTTCTGGCGCTTCTTTGTAATAAAAGCCGAAGTCCGAGGCACCCCTCGCTTCCCCGTCCATTTTATGGGAGGCAATCATAACCGGAGTAAATCCGCCCGCAGTGCGTTTTATGCTGAGATCAGTGAGGAGTTTGGGCTCCTCACCAAAAAATACCGACGATGCGTTATTGGCAAATTTATAAACTCTTTGAGAAAAGAAATTGCGCGTATCGGCACTATTTGCCGCTGTGGCCTGGATAGTTTCCGCAATGAAATCCTTGTAGTCTAATATTTTTTCTTTGGGAAGCCTGCTCAACGCTGATGTCAGAGGAGCCAAGTGCATCCAATCTGAAAACTTCATCGGAGGATAGCTTTCAGTCTCACGTCCTTCCGCGTCCCGCTGTTTATAGGTAGAAGGCCAGCTCTCAGCAAGCATCTTTTCGGCGGCACTGGTGACCACCTTTTGTTCCTTCGGGCTACGGCATTCATCCACCAATGGACTACGGGGCGCCATTTTTTTTAAATTTGGAAATTCACTGAGGAGCATATTGTACGTTGCTGGTGATTTTGCAAGAACAGACTGAAGAGCATTTTGTGACAGAGTAAGTTTTTCTTCCGCTAATTTACTTGCGAGGATTCCTCTTAAGATCGGAAGGTCCCTTTTTAAATTCAAGCCACCCGGTTTTTGAAAGCGCATGAGTAAAGCAGAAGCTTCGTTTGCCGAAAGCTTAACTGGAATGTGGGGAACGGGCGCGATGGTATCCCATTTTTTTTCGTCAAAGTCTATCTTGCAAATTTCTTTTGCTACAAATTCTTTAATCCATTCTGCAGATCTATCGCCCAAGGGAGATGGAAGGGTCCCATTTATTTCACAATTTACACAGGATTCTGAAATTTGAACGGAGTTTGGATCAAAGCAAGTGAATTCAATCTCGCGGACTGTTTCATGGGATTTATTTTGATAATAAGTATTCTCAACAACTAATTTACCATCCTGAGTAATGGCATTAGCGCGGGGACATTCTGGGGATAAACTAATGACCTCGCTCTTCCCACTAGTGAGATCATTATAAGTTCCTCGCACTCGACCGCTTACGTCTGATGACGTCACAATACCTTGAATGTCAGGATATTTTGCACCGCTTATGAGTATGGGATTGCAAGTCGTTCTAGCAGCCTCAGATTTGTGCGCTGGAAATTTTTTTATGAGCTCCCCATTTTTTGCGTTGTACTGAAATAAGGAAGACTTTTCGTCTATGAGAAAAATATTACCTTTTGTGTCTAAGGCCATTGATTGCAAAACGGTAGAGTTACCCAAGACGAACGATTTCCCCGTAGCTAAGTTGTGACTTCGAGTTTTTCCATCAGCATCTTGAATAACGACTACTCCTGCCGAGACATTGACGCTGCTAGGGAAATAACTGGCGCCACCGTCAACTTTGTCTTTAGTTTTCCCCAAAAGACGCGGTTTTCCGGAGAAATGTGTGGCGTAGACATCTCCTTCGCTAGTCATGGTCACAACCTGTTCATTGACTGCATCAATTTTACAAGCCTGAAACTTGGATATTTCTTGCTTTCCTATGATTTGCTGAACACCAGATCCTTTTACAGTGCCATTCATCCGCAAAACATGACCCGTATCATCCAGTGCAAAAAATCCAGATTTAATATCGGCATCAGTTGTCATACAGCGAGGAATTTTTTTGAGATTTAGATGGAGCGCCGGCTCTCCTGAAGTTAATTGTTGTATGTGGACATTTTTCATAGAGTCCGGCAACGACGCATCACCGTCGTAGGTGACCTTCATTTGTGCACCAGTTGCCGTCATAACAGTAATCTCATTATCATTTAGTTTGGTTTTTTTACCGGATTCCACGTCCATTAATGTTCGGGATTGGGGAATATTTTTTTTGTAAACAGTGGAAACTAGTTTGCCACGCTCCCAATGGCTTTCATAATGGATGTCTTCTCCTGAAGGTGTTGGACTGAGTTCTAATGGAGGACGTCCATCCCTAAAAAATATTTTAGAGGATTTATCCTCCCCTTCAACGACGAAATACTTTCCATCTGGAGAAATCGCAATTCGTGCCCCTAATGCGATGTTGCGCCCGGTATCATAGCAAACGTTTGCTTTAGGTAATGATTCCGCGAAGCTTATTGAACACAAAAAAACTACTCCGCAAAACGCTAAGATTCTCATCGTCCAGCGGTCCATGTAGCCTTCGCGCTTTTTTGTACTACAGAATAAGGAGTGGTGTTGAGCGCTGCAATCCTTGCAAGTTTGTGACACTGGGTTTTTGAGTTCGCTTTAAGTTTACGAAATTCAGTTTTTTTAATTACAGATTTATATATGTAATTGATTTTAACATGGCAG
>JBBQPV010000165.1:0-5424 GCA_038216925.1 Bdellovibrionia bacterium | reverse complement strand
TTTGCAGACTCAATATTCCCTAAATTCTCTTCTATTACACTTTCGGAATATATATTCTTCATTTCTATTCTGAGATCCCCAAGAGCTTTTTCTCGCATACTTCTGGCGTCGTCATTTTCAGGATACATCTGAGAAGCCTTTACCAACTTTGTAATAGCAGTTTTATAATCCTTATTATCAAGAGCTGTCTTTGCTTCTTTTACAAACACCTGACTTTGCTCTTTCATTTTTTGTTTTGAAATTTTAATGGCTTCTGCGGACTTCGCTTTAATTCCATCTTTATCACTAAAATTCATTTTAGTGACTGCAGCAAAGTCTCCAATAGCCGCCGGATAGCGCTTTGCTTTGTAGTCTTCTTGCCCCTTTTTAAAGAACTTTTGAGCCGTCAAATATCTTCTTTGGGATTCTCTCTTATATTCTGCGCTATTTTGAATTTCCTCAGTCCTGGCGTGCGCGGTTTCAACCATCCATTTTGCTCTAGAATTTTCCGGGTCCATTTCTGCAATTCTAGCTACGCAAGACTCCACTTCATCGTATTTGTGATTATTTAAAAGTTTTTCACAGTCCATTAGCATATTAGCTACTTTTTCTCTGAGCGATTCTTGTTCTTGCCTGACTCTTTCAGCCTCGTCATTTTGTTTTCTTATTTCCAGTGCCTGCTGACAGAGCGCTTCAATATTTTTTGCATCTTTATATTGGGGAACCAGCTGAAAAATTTTAGTAATTTCCAGGGCCGCTAAGTCATACTTTCCTGACGTATAAAGATTTAGACTTAAGTTATAAGTATCTTCTAAGAATTTACGTTGATCTTCCGTGAGTTTGTCGAGAGGGTCAGATCCTCTGGTTGCTCCAGAAACTGAACTGGGGTTTCTCTTTGTTTCTCCTCCCAATTGACTGATCACCCCTACGATGATCAAAATTCCCACAACGGCGTAGGCCGGCTTTAGATTTTTCCGTCCACCGCCCAGTTTTACAACCGCTCCCGCATACCCTTTATAGTTGGAGGTCAGTGATTTGTCTTTTTCATAAATAGCCGCCACGGGGCTAAGAGAGGGTGTAGGAACAGGCAAATTATCAAAAGCAGGATGAATTTCCTGGAATAGTAATACTTCCTCACCGATTTGGATTCGGTCCCCTGGTACTAAGGTATGTTCTAAAACTTTGTTTCCGTTGACTAGGACTCCATGAGTACTTTCCAAATCTTTTAGTACAAACGATGTCCCGTTATAAGTGAGCGAAAAATGCTTGCGACTTGCTTTGGTGCTAGTTAGGACGATTTCACATTCTTCACTGCGTCCAGCTTCAACCAAACCCTCACTGAGAGAGATTTCTTCTATGGGTTCATCAGTGTGGTCCAGCCTAAATATGACCGGTTTCATCTTTATTTGGCCCACGTTTGTTTGATCCATGGGGTCTGCAACGTAGACCGCTGTTGCATCTAGTCTTACTGTATCAGTTGGCACTTTGGATGCCGCAGATTCAGAATAGTGAAAGGTAAATTCTGCTACTTTAAAACTTGAACCATCAGATAGGCTTAATCTGCTGACGGGGTGCCCGTTAGCATATAGACTTCCGTACTGTGAGAGAAGTTCGCACTCCCAAACTCCATTTATGTGTTTAATTATAAGATGACGACGGGAAAGTTCTGGATGAGTCAAAACGATATCGCACTGGCGACTTCTGCCCGCAACATATTCCTGGCTAGTATTTAAATCTAGTTCGGAAATTAATCTATCATTTTGAAAAACTGTAATCTTCAATTTCTCACCTGTTGTTCATCATTATAAGTTGAATTGCTTCTATGCGCTTCTGGGCTAGTTGAGCATTTTTATTGCTGGGATCGTTTACCAACAAAAGCACCGTTCTATATTCATCAAATGCATTTATATATTTCTGATTCTGGAAATACTTTTCTCCACGCTCAAGTGCGGCAGTTATGTCTTCATTCAACTTTAGTCTAGATCTAGACAAATATCTTTTCGCTAGTGGGTGGCTAGGATAGAGAGTGAGCGCCGTCTCAAAATATTGAATAGCTCGAGAGTAGTTGGTCTCTCTAAATTCCCTGAATCCCCTTTGATAAAAGGCCTGCGCCTCTGCGTACTGCTGAGTGTCTTTACCCTTTTTGAAAATCTCTTGCTGAGTGGTCTCGTTGGATTTACTTATAGTTTCAATTTCAACGTTTACAGCAGCATCATCGTTTATTTTAAATTCTTTTTTCTTGGCATTGTGATTGCCAATCAAGAAAACCACCGCACCGATGGTTATCATCCCAATTATGATCGGTGCCATTTTACTTCCGCTCTCTTTTTTCCGGAGTTGTGGAGGGAGAGAAGGAATACTTTTTAAAGACGGGGTCTTTGGAAACGCCGGAGATGGCGCGCCGAAAACCATTGAAGTTGTTCCGATAACAATTTTATCGCCCACGAGAAGCTGTTTTTCAGTTAACTGAATTCCATTAACATAAAATCCATTTTGGCTTCCATTATCAACAATCCAATAATCCTGCCCTCTTTTTTCTATTCTTGCATGTAGACGACTTGACTTGACGTCATCAAGGACCACGTCGTTATCTGGAGCGCGGCCAATTTTTACAACCTCACCCACAAGTTTGTATGAAATGCCTTTGTCTCGTCCGCTGACGATATTTATGGCCATCTCATCTAGTCGAAGAAGCGGTTGGTTCATGTTTCAACCTTTTTCTTCAGCGTGGTGATGACATAAAAAATTTCGCTTCCGTCGGAGATCGCTTGGGAATCTAGTTCAAACTGAACGCCAGACATATCTAGCGGCGCACTGGCGATTTGCTGAGGTTGTTGACAACATTTTTGAAAAAGATCTTCTAGATTTAATTTTAGCGCCTGATCTTGAAGGATATCTAGTGTCTGATCTTGAAGTGTAAGAATCCTCATGCCAGTTAGTTCTTCAAATTTTGCATTAACAGAAATTATTCTAGCTCTACTGTCTAAAGCAATTGCTGCATCAGTAAGTATACGGGTTAGATTGGAGGCCTCTCCATTTCGGTCGAATACCGGTTTTAGAGCGTCTTGAGGATTTCCCATTCTAGAAATTGCGCTGTTGATATTATTGAGTAACAAGTTAAATATTTCGAAGTTATATTTAGTTCCGATAACACTTATTTCTCCACGCAAAGCCTTATCAATTTCTTTTGTGGAATGTTTGATGGGTTCTACAATCACCCTGTACATAAAGAAGAAAACTAATCCTGCCACGAGAAGTGAAATGATCAGCACCCGAGCAAAGAGACCCGCGGTTGCACCCCAGTCTAGTGTGTTCATCTTATAAAGGACAATGGCATAGGCCACTATGCCTTGCTGTCCAGACTCAGGCATAAAGATTTTAATGGGAACGCTTGCCCCGATATTTGTCGATGAGGTTTGATCAATATAAACTTCGTCATGTTTTCTAGCTCTGGCCACAAATTCTTCATTTGAGTAGGATTGAGATTTACTTAAAGGAGCAATAATGTGGCCATCTTCTTGAGACACAACCATTGCAGCCGTTACTCCCTCTTCTGATTCCGCAAAATCAGTTCTAATGGAGGATTCACTGGCCATCATCAATGATTTTTCACTCACGGCCGCTAGCTGTCTTGCAATTGTTAATGCACGCCTTTGAGCTTCTTTTTGCGTGGCGTCCTTCATGAGAGCGGACATGGGGATTGTTGAAAGAAGTGTGACTGTGACGGCAAACAAAATGATAAACACAGCCAATATATTTTTTGTTGGATAAATTTCATTTATTTTGTAAACCCCAGGCAGGATGACATGATCCAAATAGTAACTGGCAAGTTCCGGTAATGTTTTTGGGGGCATGACTGTCAAAGGTTCTGGCGATGGTCCAAGATTAAGAGCCGCTGACCCCATCTCCATTCCTACGTGGGTTGGAATATTTTGAGGCATCTGTGCTGAAGTGAGTTCGACAAGCACATCATGAAACGCGATGCGGTCTCCAGATTTCAATATCCTGTCTTGAATTTTTGCGCCATTAACAAACGTTCCGTTACTAGACCCAAGGTCAGTGATTGAACACACACTGTCTTTCATAATTATTTGCGCATGCTTTTTACTCACACCATTTGAATTTAAATGGATATCAGAAGTGGGCGCGCGGCCAATAATATTAATGCCTTCTTTTAAATTATATGTTTGGGCGGGTAAACCCTTTAATACTTTAAGCTTCAACACTTACGGTATCCCCCACTTTGGTCGATGTTTTTTCAATGGTGCCTGCTGGTAGTTCTAAGCAATCCGTTGACACGGGAACAAGAGCAAAAACCATTCTCCAAGGTTCTACTTTTTCTTTTACGAATTGGACTTGGCCATTTGCATCTAGAAACAAAAGGTCGATGGGAAATCTCATAAAAAAAGTATGAATAGAATTTCTGCTTTTCTTAATCAGTAAACCCTCACCGTGCTTCATTTCTTTTCTACCCATTAGTCCGAGAAGTCTTGTATGAAATGTATTTGCAATTTTTAAATCTGAAGCAAGGAGGCACTTATTGTTTGAATTTAATGCTTTCACTTTGTCCCTCCCATGAATTGCAAAATAACGGGGCCGAAAACCATAATCAAAACTGCGGGGAGAATAAATAAAATAAGGGGAAGATAAATTTTCTGAGACGCTTCAGCACCGGCCTTTTCTGCTCGGACAAATCTTTCTTGCCGCATTTGTTCTGACTGCTGGCGGAGAACAAGTCCAATACTTGCACCTAAAGCATCTGCAGTTGTAAGGACCGCAACAAAACTTGAAACTTCCGTCATGTTCATCCGCCATGCCATATTATTTAAAGCGTCAGCGCGGGAACTTCCTAATTTCAAATCCCTCAGAACTTGAGATAACTCTTCTGCTAAAGCGCCCCCGGACATTTTCTCCGCCACTCTCTGAATAGCCGCAATGAAATCAAGTCCGGCTTCTGTGGAGAGTGACAAAAGGTCTATGACAAATGGAAGATCCACAAGAATTTGTGAGCGGCGCTCACTCTTGTACCCGCGCACGTAGAAATAGGGGAAAAAGAATCCTAGTACGCCGAATCCAAGCATGACCCAAAGGGGATAATCCAGCGCAAATAAATAATTCATTGTGAGAATGACGAGTGGGAGCACGATACCTAAAAATATTTGTAAGCTGATATATTCATCTTCGTTTAATTCACGGCCAAGTCCCGCGCTGTTAATTTCTCGTTTTAAATTAGCTCTGAATTCTTCAAGTTTATATTTTTTGACAAAGGGAACCACGAGTCTGTGAAGAAGCGGCCGAGACAAAGTGATGATTGGAGATTTTGATTTTACAGGAAGTGCGCCGGCATCTCCCCAAATAAGTGGCGCAGATTTTTGCGACGCTAAGTTGTCGAAAAAAATCTTCACGGCCAGGTAGACACTAAGTCCACCGGCTAGAACGCCCAAA
>JBBQPV010000164.1:0-5433 GCA_038216925.1 Bdellovibrionia bacterium | reverse complement strand
ATATTCCTCGTGAAAAATTGAAAGTTGAGGGGGCGGACAAAATTACTTGGTACCACACGGATAATGTTCGACGAGGTTTTTGCTCCACCTGCGGCTCTTCACTCTTTTGGGATCCCATTGGAAAAGATTGGACCGCTGTGGCCATGGGCGCGTTTGATACGCCTACCAACACCAAACTTGAAAAGCATATTTTTGTAGCTAATAAAGGCGACTATTACGATCTAACAGACGGCTTGCCCCAGATTAATCCCCAGCTTTAACCCTTACCGCTTATCCGCCGCAGACCATTTTAGATTTTGGCCGCCAGTGTATTTGCCCCGTGGACGATAGATGCGGTTATTTGCATACTGCTCCAAAGAATGGGCAATCCAACCGGCAATTCTGCTGACGGCAAAAATAGGAGTGTACAAATCAATGGGAATATCTAAGCAGTAGTAAACGCTTGCGGAGTAAAAATCCACGTTGGGCAACAAACCCTTTTTGTCTTGCATGATATCGTCAATTTTTACACTCATCTGATACCACTGGGGTTCCCCGCGGCGCTTTCCTAATTCCTCAGACATGGCACGTAAGATTTTTGCCCGGGGATCACCATTCTTGTAAACTCTGTGACCAAATCCCATGACTTTTTCTTTGTTATCAAGAGCGCCCTTAATAAATTTTTCGCACTCTTGCATGTTTCCAATTCTTAAAAGCATTTTCATGACTTGTTCATTAGCGCCGCCGTGAAGAGGTCCTTTTAACGTACCCACGCCGCTGGTGATGGCAGAATGCATGTCGCTGAGAGAGCTTGTTGTCACTCTCACGCTAAACGCAGAACAATTGAGTTCATGATCCGCGTGTAAAATCAGAGCTGTATCCATCACCTTCACGTGATAGTTGTCGGGCTCTTTCCCCTGAAGCATGTAGAGGAAATTCCATGCGATAGATTTGTCGGTCTTGGGCGGAATAATCTCTAAACCTTTTCTGAATCTTTCAAATGCACAAACAATGGGGCCCATCTTTGCCAAAAGATCTAAAGACTTCCTCATATTTGCTTCTGGAGTGATGTCATTTGATTCTTTATTCCAAAGTGCCAAACTTGAAACCGCTGTCCTTAGCCATTCCATGGGGTGCACGTTCTTATTAGGAAGTGTTTTTAAAAATGTGAGAAGTTCATTATCCAAAGTCATGCGCTTTGAAATTTCATTTTTAAACTGATCAAGTTCTGCTTTTTTCGGAAGTCTTTTGTTCCAAAGTAAAAATGCAGTCTCTTCAAATGTTGAATTAGCAGCAAGATCCTCAATGGTATAGCCAGCGTAGGTCAGCGTTGTATCAAGAATGGAAGAAATTGCTGTTGAGCAAGCCACCACTCCTTCAAGACCTTTATCAATCGCTCCATCGTATTCTTGGACCTGTTCTGCCATAAAACTCCCTTTCGTTTTCTTAATCTTCGCTCAGATTTAATGGGAATTATATCCATATTTCCACTGAAAAACTATGAGGTCACCGTTTGAATAATGTTTTCAAAGGCCTCAGCGCTATATAAAAGTCCTGTATGACCAACATAGTCGAGCCGAATATTTTTAATGGAAGTCTCCGGCAGACCCACTGCCTCCGCGTTTGTTGCGGGAATAACAGTCCAGTCGAAATTGGAGAATATGCTTACCAGCTCACTGCCTCGGGGCAATGCCGTAGTTGAAAGTAAGTTAATCAAATAAGATTTAGGTTTCAGATCGCCGTCTAATGCGCCGCGCCCCATTCCTTTCGCGAGAATACTCATCTGAGTTCCCTGATGCGCCGTTCCTAAAGTCACAAGTTTTTTTATTTTACCACGGCCCTCCCCCAAACTCATGTACGTCCTTGCCACCAGTCCTCCAAGGGAATGGGCGATGATATCAATTTGAGGTGCTTCTGTTTTTTTTATGATGTCATCCACTCGGTCCGAGAGATTTTCCACCATTTGCAAAATATTTCCGTGGGAAGTGGAGTAATTCAATGTGTAAATATTGTCCCAGCCCTCTTTTTGCATTCTGCGCTTTAGAGAAATAAATGCCGAGCGATTATGAAATATTCCATGCACCAGTAAAATCGGTCGAGGGTTCTTTGAACGTACAGAATGTTTCCGAGAAGCCTGCTTCACTTCAAAAAGCCCCAGCGGGTATAAATTGATGGCCACTAGATTTGCTTTAACTTCAGAAAGCGCGCTGGAAAAAATCATTTTTCCTTTTTTAATATTAGAAAACATCTCTCCAGCCGTCCTTAACTTTTTTTAATACGTAGAACCTTATCTTTTATTCTCATCACAATGACACTTACGTCTTGGGGATAGTCAAGCCCCTGGGCGAACTGCTTAATTTGAAATAATATTTCATTCCTCATCTCATGGCAACTGACTCGAGAATGGTCAATAAGATAATTTAGAAGATCATCCTCTTTAAAGGTTTCATCCTTTTTGTTTTTGACTTTTGTCAGAGACTCACTTACTAAAATTAACCGATCCCGGGGGTCAAGAGTAATGGACTCCTTTTTAAACGCTCCTTTACTCATCTTCTCACCCAAAACACCTTGAGTGGATTCCAGTTTTACAAATTTATCGTGCTCATTTTTAAAAACATAGGCAAAAATTCCACCAGATTTTGAGTAAGTGAGTTCTAAACTACTGCGGTCTACCGTGGCGTAAAACACGTGGGCTGATTGAGCTTCTTTAATTTTGTTTTGTATTTCATCATTCATTTTTTTCAAAACCTGTGCAGGATCCAATCCTTTTCTTGCTTCAATTTGAGTTGTGAGTTTCAAAAGCACAGACAGGAGTAGTGAAGCCATGCCGTATCCACTGGAATTAGCCAGGAGGACACCAAACTTAAGTTTGTCCTCAAGTTCAAATATATCAAAATAGTCTCCGCCGTTTGTTGGAGATGGAACGAATTTGGTTGAAAACTCAAAACCAGGAATAGTGGGAATTTCCGTTGGCACTAAAGATTTCTGAATAACATTGGCAAGATTTAATTGCTCAGCCATTTGCCCAATAAATCTTTCAAGCTGCGCATTGATCTGAGCTAATTCTTCGCGAAATCCCAACATTTCTCGCTCGCGATCCTCGATCTCTAATTCGAGCTCTTTAATGCGAAACTCCGTTGGACGACCTTCTTTTTTTGCCATCTAAAATTGTGGCGATGGGGCCAGGACAATGTCAAGCTTTTAGGGCATCCTTGCGACAGTTGCGTCGGCAAATTTGCGAATATATTCAAAAGGAATTACGCCGTATCCGCGCACCGGTGATTGTGACGCCCAACGGTCAATACCCCAAGAATTTTTAAACAGAAAAACTTGGCGATCCATATCATATCCCACAATGAGAACCGCATGGCCGCCCACTGCTTTATCCCCTGGCGGGGGCATGGTTACCGTTCCAGTTAAATACCCGGGACTGGTTTTCTGACTGTAGCTCCAAGCCTTGTCATAAACATCCACCGCAATTTCAACCACCATGCCCTGCTGCAAGAAACCCATGATGGCCTCCGGCGCACTGGGTACAGTGTGAGGTTGGATAATTCTAATCTTCGGCGCTGCCACTGCAGAAGCAGGCGCCATACCGTTAGTTAAACAAACTGTAGATATATTGTATGCATGCTGCTTATTGGCTTTGAAACAATCGGGATGACCTTTTTCATCGTCGTACCAGGCGGTAAGTTCATAAGGCCATGCTTGCTGAACAGGTACGCCGTCCTTCTCAATAGATTTTAAAAATGGAAGCGGGTAACTGCCCTCAGAGTGGGCGCTGATGTGCTCAACGGCTTTACTATCCCAGTAAGCATACTGCTCTGACAGATTAATGTCCTGGCCGGTTTTAACTTTATACATTGCTTCTACTAAAGCAATTGAAGCGAAGGCCACACAAGTTCCTCTGTGCCCCTGATCTCTGACCGGAGTTTGAGTTTTCAGAAGGTCAAACTTTCTTGGAGCTGCGTCATCAGTGGCATGATTGAAATACTGTCTTGCCTGTGTAGACTCAGTCTGCATTTTTGCGGGAGTCTTATTGATATTGTACACTGGATCCAACGCTTGAGAAAAAGCTGCGGGTCCGCAGAGAATAACGGCAAGATAAACTAACGCTCTTAATTGTTTCATTTCCCCCCCAAATCTGTTTTCAAGATTCATGTCCCCACACGAGATCTCGACTTAAGTGTGTAAATATTATTTGGCCATTTTTACGATTGCAATGTCTAATTTGTTGATTGGCGCATATTTTAGGGCTACAAAATAAGAAACCCGTAGAAAAACACTGTAAGGAAATGTAAGAAATGTTGGATCGCTTTCTCAAAACTTCACGCATGTCCGCTGTAGGTGAGAGCGTGAAGCGTGACGGCATTAAAGCAACATTTAAGAAATATGGTTGGAAACTCTTCGCCGTGGTCTTTGTATGTTATCTGGTTCGGGACGTGGTCATTTATATTCTGATCCCCATCTGGGCAACCAAATCATTGATGGGTCCTTGACCAATCTCTTTTATTTTCGAAAACCTTCGTTTCACCGCTAAATGGATCAAAAAACTCTAAATAGCACGAATGAAGTCCAAATATTTTTGCCGCAATGCCCCCGTACATTTCATCGCCAACTATCGGCATGCCGATTTTTGACAACTGAGCTCTGATTTGGTGGGTTCTGCCAGTGAGCAGATTAATTGTGCACTCAAATGCCGGCGCTAATGTTTTTATTTCATGTCCAACATCAAATTCTGTTGATGACGATTCTAAAACTTCTAATACACAATCATCACACTTCAGATCCTGAGCTTTTTCAAATTCTTCCGCAGTTAAAATTTTCTTAGGCGCTCTATCTTCCACAATCATAAAATGCCGCTGAACCCCAAGGGGCACCTTTTTTAGGGTCAAAGCCTGATATTTTTTTTTCACCAGCCGTTCGGAAATAATAGTGTTGAATACCGCCTGATAGGATTTTGTCTTAGCAAAAAGTACTAATCCAGAAGTTGGCACATCTAGTCTATGGGTCACAAGTGCACCTAAAGCGGAGGCAAGATTTTCAACCGCATTGTCCAAAGTGGCGTGCATGGGGATCCCGCAGGGTTTATTGATGATGACGAAATTCTCATTTTCAAAAATCAGAGACTTTTTTATTACGTCTTTGTCTACATCATATCTCTTTGGCTCTAAGTGAACCCGGATGGCATCCTTTTCGGAGAGAATTAAATTTGGATCTCTCACCCGCCCTTTATTGACGTAAACCGCCCCTAACTCAATAAGCCAAAGAATTTTTGTTTCAGGAGTTTGACTGATTTCCACACTCAGATGACTGATCAATGTGCACGGAATCTGAGGTCCCTTTATATAGGCAGTGCGACCTCTTGAAGTGAAAGCACCATAGCTTTTGGGCGAATTCATAGGGCCAAGCTGTCACGGAAAACCAGTGACGGCAAACAGAAAATATGCTGAG
>JBBQPV010000163.1:0-5445 GCA_038216925.1 Bdellovibrionia bacterium | reverse complement strand
GTGGACCGTAATAAGTATTAAAATCTTGTTTGTTCACCGG
This sequence comes from Bdellovibrionia bacterium, assembly GCA_038216925.1. Taxonomy (GTDB): domain Bacteria; phylum Bdellovibrionota; class Bdellovibrionia; order JABDDW01; family JABDDW01; genus JBBQPV01. The sequence continues at coordinate 5,405 of JBBQPV010000163.1, read as the reverse complement.
CTTAAAGTTACTGGGTAAAAACGCGCCCGCCTGAAATCCAAATGTCCCGCCAAAATGCGTTCTTCTTTGCCTGTAAGGAAGGCTGGTGCTAGCAGAACAGTGGCAGTTTTTTTCATGGGAGCGTATTATTGGGCTTTCTATCTCAACGGGATCTTCACTTGCACTGTCAATGACTGGCGGTTGCTGATCAACATCCTCACTCCCGTTTTCCTGAGAAAATGCAGGTGAGGTAAAGAAAACGCAAAAGAGCGCCGTAGCGACAACAAAAAAAAGATTTTTATTCACTGATTAAGGTTATCATTTTTTTACGCCTTGTCAGAGGCCGGTTTTAATTTAGACGTTTGTCGAGGTAGGACTTTATGACTTTTGTGTCGGATAATGAGTTTGAGTTGGCACTTAATAAAATGCTGAGGAATCTGGCCGCTATAAAACAAACGCAGAATGTTTTTCTCAATACACACCGAAATCTCCCTCCAAAAGAGAAGGCCGCGGTTATTAAAAAAATTGTAATGGATCACAAGTCCGTGGAGACATTCATTGAGAAATCAAAGCAAACTGAAACCTTTAATTCAGGGATTAAATTTAAATTTGAAAACCTCAAAACGCAGTTTGCTTCTTTAAGAAGCCATTGGAAGAAAATTGAAGCAGTTTTGTAGAGTAAATTTTACACAAATTATAACTATTTAGACGATTATCGACTGCACAGTTGCAACTCCTCACCCCTCCATCCTATAAGTTGAAACAAATCGGGGGGTTTTATGAGGGGTTATTTCTATTTATTCACAATATTATTTTGTTTATTTGGTGGCTCTGTTCGCGCGGCGGGCCCAGGTGTGGCGACAGATTATTCAAAATCGATTTCAAGTCACCTTGGGATGCGGATGGGCCACTTTGAAGATCTTGCCGCCATCACGTCTTTTTCCCGTCCAAGTGTTTTACAAAACCTAGGCATAATTAATTCCAACGCTTCGGCTTCATATAATTCTATGACAAATGTTATCACTTTTTCCGATGAGGCCTTGATAGAAGACGGTGGGCATCTACGGCTGCGCACTCTCTCCGAGATTAGAAAGAGTGGTCACAGTTATAAAGGTTTTGCCGGAGTAATTTTCCATGAGTTTTCCCATTCAGAGTTCGAACACTTTTTAAAACCCGGGAAGACGCCGGTAGATGCGTTGGCATATGAGGCGTTAAACACTATCGCCGCATCAGTCATCGTAAAACTTAAACCTAACATGGGATATTTTAAAAGGCGGGTCCTTCTCTCAGAGATTTTTGCATATTATAGAGAGGAAGTTTTGACGACTCTTCTCACTGATGCAGAAGACGTTATGTTCCAAGCGGGTGTTTTCTACGAATCTAATAAGTGCGCGGCTAAGAATTTCCAAAATGCGGTGACTCAACGGCATGGTGGAATTGCGGACAAATATTTCAACGAGTATAGAAACGAGACCCTTCCTTACAAAGAAAGCATTCAACTTCGATTTGCGTTTGTAAATGGAGAGGACATTGATTTTCAACCTGCTAAAGAGGAAATGAAAATGGTTTACAATGTTTTATGGGATCAGTTGGATTTTTATTTTAAACCACCAAAGAATAGAAGAGAACTTATAGAATTTATGAACAATAGTCCTTACTATAAAAAGATGCTGACTGTTTGCAGGGGTCAGTGACCTGAGTCGACCCCGCCTTTTCCAGCAAGTTGAATTCTTACTAGCGCACGTTCCAGCTTCAACTGATACTTTTGAAACTCATGTTGTTCCGTGTCCGCACTTTCAAGAGCCTTTATAGAAACATCTCTGGCGGCCTCTGCTCGGGGAAGGTCTATTTCTGCAGCGGACTCTGCGGTTTCAGCAAGGATCGTAACCCTATTGTTCGAAATCTCCAGATATCCCCAACTGATTGCAAAGGTCTGCAATTGAGATTCGCCTTCTTTTCTATATTTTAAAATCCCCGTACTCAGGGTTGCAATCAGCGGCGCGTGTCCATCAAGAATATTCAGCTCTCCCCGGAATGACGGCACAAAGACTTCTTCCACAGATAAATCTGCAAAAAGTTTTTTTGAAGGCGTCACCAGAGAAAGGCTCAACATTTTTTAATACCCCAACTTCTTAGCTTTTTCGATGACATCTTCAATTGTTCCCACTAAATAAAACGCCTGCTCAGGAAGGTGATCATGTTTTCCTTGTAGAATCTCATCAAAACTTCTGATGGTGTCTTTAATATCTACATAGGCGCCAGGAATTCCAGTGAACTGTTCCGCAACAAAGAAAGGTTGAGACAAAAACTTTTGAATTTTTCTTGCTCGGGAAACAATCATTCTTTGCTCTTCTGATAATTCGTCCATTCCAAGAATGGCAATAATGTCCTGTAAATCTTTATATGTTTGCAGAGTTTTCTGAACATCACGCGCTACGCGGTAATGCTCAACACCCACAACGCTGGGCTCCAGAATCCTTGAAGTCGATGCCAAGGGATCCACGGCGGGATAAATTCCTTGTTCCGCAATTTGACGACTTAAATTTGTAGTCGCATCTAAGTGGGCAAATGTGGTTGCCGGCGCGGGATCCGTGTAGTCGTCCGCGGGAACGTAAACCGCTTGAACGGAAGTAATGGAACCTTTATTTGTTGTTGTGATTCTCTCCTGCAGTTCTCCCATCTCTGTTGCCAAAGTGGGCTGATAACCGACCGCAGAGGGGATCCGTCCCAAGAGCGCTGAAACCTCAGACCCGGCTTGTGTGAAACGGAAAATATTATCTACAAATAATAAAACGTCTTGTCTTTCTTCATCGCGGAAATATTCCGCAACGGTAAGTGCGCTCAAAGCAACCCGTGCCCGGGCTCCTGGAGGCTCGTTCATTTGGCCAAAGATGAGAGAGGTTTTTGCTAAAACACCTGACTCTTTCATTTCCATCCAGAGATCGTTTCCTTCTCGACTTCTCTCTCCAACTCCAGCGAACACGGAAAATCCACCATGTTCTGTGGCAATATTTCTAATGAGCTCTTGAATGAGAACTGTCTTCCCAACGCCGGCGCCTCCGAAGAGTCCAATTTTTCCACCGCGAGCATAGGGAGCAAGAAGGTCTACAACTTTAATTCCAGTCATAAACATTTGAGCTTCGGTTGATTGTTCTTCAAACGTAGGTGGCGGGCGATGAATCGGGGAGCGAGACTTTGCATTCACCGGACCCGCATCATCGATGGGCTCTCCAATGACATTTAAAATTCGTCCAAGAGTTTCTTTCCCAACAGGCATGGTGATTTGTTCTCCGGTATCAGTCACTTTCATGCCGCGGACAAGTCCGTCTGTAGAATCCATTGCGATGGTCCGAACAGTGTTTTCTCCAAGATGCTGTGCAACTTCTAAAACGAGATTGCCTGGCCTGTCGTCAATGGCAGGATTAGATAATCTGAGGGCATTGTAAATAGCAGGTAGATTTGATGCATCAAACTCTACGTCTACAACGGGCCCGAGAACTTGTTTAATTCGTCCTTCTTTCATATTTCTCCTCTTACTTCAGCGCTTCCGCGCCACTGACAATTTCCATTAATTCTTTTGTTATCGCTGCTTGTCTTAACTTATTATAGGTCAACGTATATTTTTTAATCATCTGCCCGGCATTGCGAGAAGCAGCATCCATCGCAGTCATGCGGGCTCCGTGCTCACTAGCTAAACTTTCCAGCATGGTTCGATAAATCTGGATGGCGATGTGCTTGGGTAATAACTGTTGTAAAATGGTCTCGGGGTCAGGTTCATACTTATAATTAAACGCCAAGGCGTAGTCTTGACTCTCTTTAATATCTTCTTTATTTGCGTTAACCGTCTCTTCTTCTTTCAAAGGTTGGATTGGAAGAAGCTTTTCAGAAACAACTTTTTGGCTAATCGCAGATTTAAACTCATTATAAATAACTTGCACTTCATCATAAGAGCCATTGGTAAATTCGTTCATAATTTTGTCGGCCAAATGTGCCGCCATATCATAGCGAATATCGGAAACCAGATTCAATATGACTTCAATTGGGACTATTCCTCGTTTTTTGAAATATTCCGCACCTCGGCGACCAATGAAAATAAAATTAATGGTTTCATACTTGGCTCTATTCTCTTTAAACATTCGCTCGGCAGTTTTTAAAATATTGGAATTGAAGCCGCCGCAAAGTCCGCGGTCCGACGTCAGCACAACCATCAGAAGTTTAGTCGGGTTTTCCGTTTGCTCCATGAGAGGATGAGAGAACTCGCCACTCATCGTAAGCCTAGAAATAACCGAATGAATTTTATAAGCGTAGGGGCGAGCGTTCACAATTGCGTTTTGTGATCGACGAAGCTTTGCCGCTGCAACCATTTTCATTGCTTTGGTAATCTGCTGGGTGTTTTTTGTACTGGATATTTTTTTACGAATATCCTTTAAACTCGGCATCTTGAATCTTCCTTAAACTGCTTTGTTAGAGTCAAAAATTCCATTGAACTCTGTTAAAAGATCCGTCAGTGGCTTTTTAATGTCATCAGACAGCGCTTTCTTAGTTCTTAAGTCTTCCCAAATTTTTGAGTGTTTGGAATCTATGTAATCAAACAATTCTTTTTCATATCGGCCCAATACTTTTGTTGGCACTTGATCAGCAAATCCGTTGGTGGCCGCAAAAACTATGACAACCTGTTTTTCAATGGGCATGGGTTGGTACTGAGGTTGCTTCAAAATTTCTACAAGTTTTTCACCTCGAGCCAACTGATTTTGAGTTGCCTTGTCTAGATCGGAACCGAATTGTGAAAAGGCCGCAAGCTCCCTATACTGGGCTAAATCTAAACGTAAAGTTCCAGAAACTTGTTTCATGGCTTTAATTTGGGCGCTTCCACCAACTCGTGAAACGGAAAGACCAACGTTAATCGCAGGTCTAATTCCTGAATTAAATAGATCTGTTTCCAAAAATATTTGGCCGTCGGTAATAGAAATGACGTTAGTTGGAATGTAGGCAGATAAATCTCCCGCCTGGGTTTCAATAATGGGAAGGGCCGTGAGGCTTCCTCCTCCAAGTTTTTCACTTAGTTTAGCAGCTCTCTCTAGGAGTCGGCTATGAATATAGAAAACGTCTCCGGGATATGCTTCCCGACCTGGCGGGCGTCTCAATAATAATGAAAGTTGTCTATAGGCTTGAGCTTGTTTTGTTAAATCGTCATAAACAATAAGTGCGTGCATTCCGTTATCGCGGAAATATTCTCCCATTGTAACACCTGAGTATGGCGCAATAAATTGCAATGGTGCGGGATCAGAAGCTGTTGCGCAAACCACAATGGTGTATTCCATGGCTCCATGTTTTTTGAGTTTCTCTACAACTTGAGCTACCGTTGACTTTTTCTGTCCAATAGCTACGTAAATGCAAACAACGTCTTTCCCTTTTTGATTAATGAT
>JBBQPV010000162.1:0-5452 GCA_038216925.1 Bdellovibrionia bacterium | reverse complement strand
TAAATAAATATCCCCAAACTCCTTATAAAAATAAAATCTTGTACTTTATCGGAATGAGCTATTTCGAGAACGGACAATATGTAGAAGCACTAGGGCACTTTCAATCGGTATTAAAGGAAAGTTCAGAGAGCCCATACTACTGGCCCATGAGAATGGCCGTGGCAGAATCATATAGTCAATTAAAGCAGGAAGAATCAGCACTTTCTGAGCTCTCCGCCATTGAACGGGATTCACGATCTGGTGCTCTAGGTATTCAAGCCCGGTTTAGACGGGGAGATGTGTACTTTAAGAAAAAAAATTACGATCTGGCTAAGGAAGAGTACGCAAAAGCAATTAAAATGAATCCAACGAACACTCAAGACTCGGCCAATGCTTATTTTAATACAGCGGAAGCTGACTTCAGAATGAAAAACTATAAAGATGCATTGGAGAGTTTTAAATCTTTCATCAAGAAATTTCCGGAACATCCCCACGCTAGCTATGCCATGAACCGAGTGGCTTCATTGTTGGAAATCTTAGGGGCTCCTAAAGACAAAGTTTTGGCCGCCTATTTGGAATCGTTTTACCGATATCGCGGCACCCCTGGCTCTTACATTTCAAAATTAAAAGTCAATTCCATGCGATTTGAAGCAATGAAACCAAAAGAAGTGGAAACTGTTGTTAAGGAGGCCAACTTGGAACTTCCCATTGATAAAGTGGATCAAGTGGATACCTTACTTAAATTAAATCTGGCCGACGGTTTCCTCAAGCGTGGTGAATTTCAAAAATCACTGGATATTTATGCGAGGTTTTACAAAGAAAATCTAAACTCAGAACACTTACCACTTTTTAAAGACAGGATTTTTAAAGTCCTGACTGAAAAGATGAATCAAGAGCTGAGTAAAGATCCCATGACCGCTATTCAAACCCACTTAAAATATAAGGACACTTGGCTTAAAGGCAATCCAAGAGTGGATACGGAAATATATCTTGGAAAGGCGTACGAAAAACTAAACTTGTTAGACGACGCCGCGACTCATTATTTTAATGCTCACCAGAAGCTAAAGGCACTGAGTCCTGAAAATGAAGTCCGAAGAAAGTTATTCGAAGAGAATTTTACTGAAGACTCACTGAATCTGAGATTAGCCAAAGTAAATTTAAGTGCGGACGAACTAAAAAAATCTTCAGAAAATATTGCCTCAATAAAGCATCCAGAGAGTTTTTCAGGGGAAGAAAAAATTGAATATAATATGATTATGGCTGAGGTCTCAGAAAAAGAAGCTCATTATGATACCGCCATTGACCAATTAAAAAAGTTAACTGAAGCGTGGAAGGGTAAAGCCAACCTTCTTGTAGAACCTTACCTACGGATTTCAAAAATATATGATCAAGAAAAAAACCGGGCACAAGCCCTCTTATGGTCTGAAAAGGCACTTGATTTAGTTAATACTTCAAAAAATGTCACTGAGGATTTTAAAATCGAGGTTGTTAGAGATCTCATGAAGTTTGCCGCTGACCTCAATTATAGAAATGGCAGTGGAGACCGAGCTATTCAAATCTACCGGACCCTACTGGACAAATTTGTGGATAGCAAAACGCCGTCTGCTTCCTTGAAGTATAAATTAGGTAAAATATATTTTGATAGGGGCCAAATCAAAGAAGCTGAAAAAGTATGGGCGGATCTCAAGTCTGAGACCGACGGTACGCTTTGGGCCAAAATGGCAGAGGAAAACATTCTACAAGTAAAATGGGCAGATAAATTTAAACGCTACGTGGGACGTAAACCCGCAGCCGTGGAGAACAGATGATCATTTCCAATGACCTCGCATTCAAGAAAGTCATTCAGACCGCCGCCAACGTGGCCACCTCAAAGGCTACCATTTTGATTACCGGTGAGAGTGGAACTGGAAAAGAACTTTTGGCGCGATTTATCCATGAGAAAAGCAGCCGACATGGAAAACGTCTTATCGCTATTAATTGTGCTGCAGTTCCAGAAGGCCTACTAGAGAGTGAATTATTCGGATATGAAAGAGGTGCATTCACCGGCGCTGTTGCCCAGAAAATGGGAAAAATAGAACTAGCCGGCGGAAGTACATTGTTACTAGACGAAATTTCTGAGATGCCACTCCCACTACAAGCAAAACTTCTTCGTGTACTTCAAGAAGAAGAGGTGGACAGGTTAGGAGGGAGAATCCCGATAAATGTTGATCTCCGTGTTATAGCCACCACCAACAGAGACTTGAGAAGCCTAGTGAAAGAGGGAAAATTTAGAGAGGATCTATATTATAGACTTAACGTTATTCCACTCTACATCCCTGCGCTTCGTGAGAGGCCCTTTGATATAGGTCTACTGACAGATCATTTTGTGAAAGTGTCTGTGATTCTAAATAATAAAAGTATTAAAACTATTTCTCCCGAAGCTATTTCCAAATTGCAATCCTGGGTCTGGCCGGGAAATGTGCGTGAACTAGAAAACGTTATTGAGCGTGCGGTCCTCTTATGTAATTCCGACGAAATACGTCCTGATAATATTTCTATAGAAAATGATCAGGGTATTCCACTCAGTCATCAGAAGATGTCTCTCATCTCAGGACTGACTTTAGCGGAAATGGAAAAACGCCTCATTATTCAAACGTTGACTGAAACAAATCAAAATCGCACAAAAGCTGCGCAGATATTAGGAATAAGCATTAGGACCCTAAGAAATAAACTCAGTGAATACCGCGCCGAAAGTGAGATTCAAAATGGCTGATATTTTTGATACCACAACAAAGGCTCTGGGAGCGTCTCTTAACTACAGACTTCTTAGACAAAATACCACTGCCTCCAATATTGCCAATGCAGAAACCCCTGGTTATAAAGCAAAGGTTGTTGAATTTGAGGATGCCCTTGCTAGAGCAATTGATCTTGACGGCATGAACGGACTGACCACAAGTGATCCAGAACATTTTGCTTTGGGAACCGCCGCACTTGGAAAAGAGAGAGTGACGGTGGAAAATAATCCGGACGCCGATGTGAACAATGACAAAAACACGGTGGACATGGATAAAGAAATCACAACGATGACTGAAAACAGTATTGCGTATAAAGCAGCACTCTCATTGATCAATAAAAAGATGGCTATGCTTAAGTATGGAATTTCTGAGGGAGGTCGATAATGGATTTTTTGACGGGAATGCGAGTTAGCGGCAGTGGAATGACGGCCCAGCGCACTCGGATGAATGCCATATCTAGTAACATTGCTAACGTCAACACCACTAGAACCCCAGAAGGTGGGGCGTACAGAAAAAAAGAAGTGGTCTTTGGTGCAATGCCAGAGCAAAGAAATTTTGGCGAAATTCTTGCAGGAAAAGTAGATGAGGACATAGACAGAGTGCAAGTTGTAGACATTCGTCCTGATAGAAAAGGACCCCGTCTTGTTTATGATCCCAGTCATGTTGATGCCAATGAAGAGGGGTACGTGGCGTACCCGGACATTAATGTGATGCAGGAAATGGTGGACATGCTTCAAGCATCCAGAAGTTATGAAGCAAACGTTTCAGCAATGAACACGATGAAAAATATGGCTTTGAGTGCAATAGAAATTGGGCGATAAAAAATTTAAAGGAGAGTGAGCCATGGATGGCTTGACGATCAACGCAGCTTCACAAATATTAAATCAGGGGCAAACAACCAAGGAGATCACTCGAGTTGATCAACCGTCAGCACCGGTGATTGGTTCGGACAAAGTTGAAGGTAACTTTGCCTCGTCATTGAAGGAAGCTATTAACTCAGTTAACACAGCTCAAAAAGATTCTGATCGCAAAATGCAAGAACTCGCTACGGGCAAAACAAATAACATTCATGAAACTATGATTGCAGCTGAAAAAGCTGATTTGTCTTTAAGACTTATGGTGCAAGTAAGAAACAAAATTATTGAAGCATATCAAGAAGTCATGAAGATGCAGGTTTGATAAAAATTTAGGGGGATAGCTTGAACAAATCGTTTCTACATAATTTGACCAATCAGCTCAAAGGCTTTTACGCAAGTCTGAGTCCGATGAAACGGATGAGTGTGATCACGGCGACTTTCATCATCGCCGCAACTATTGGGGTCATTGGCGTGATCATGTCAGGCAGAACCTACACTCCGCTGCTTACCAATATCCCAGCAGACCAACTTCCCCTGATCATCAGTAAACTTCAGGAAAAGCAAGTCCCCTATCAAACCGTAGATAACGGAAAGACGGTCACCGTTCCTCCAGAATTTTTGCATAGTACCCAAATGATGCTTATGAGTGAAACTGGCTTTGCAAAGATGGGTCAATTGGGATTTGAACTTTTTGATAAAGAAAGTTTTGGAACTACAAATTACGTCCAAAAAATTAATTATCAAAGAGCCCTTCAAGGCGAACTCACTAGAACCATTAATTCTTTAGACGCAGTTAAGTCCAGTAAAGTTATTCTTGCCTTACCTGCAAAGAAAACATTTCTTGAAGAATCCGATGCTCCTTCTGCGTCCATTGTTTTAGATTTACGTGACGGGAAATCTCTAACTATAGACCAAGTGCGAGGAGTCATTCACTTGGTTGCGAGTGCGGTGGAAGGCCTTGATCCTAGCCGAGTCACAGTGGTGGATTCTCGAGGAAAGTTTTATCCAAGAATGTTGTGGGCGGAATGGCCGCGGCTAGTAATGAAATGATGGAATTTAAAAATAATCGAGAGCATGAGTTTGAATCTCGAATTGAAGATATTTTATCAAAAGTCGTAGGAACAGGAAAAATTACCGCAAGAGTAAATGCTGATGTGAACTTTAGACAAATTTCATCGGTGGAAGAAATTGTAGATCCAGAAAAACAAGCATTGAAGTCTATCCAGACGGAAGAGGAAAAATTAAGAGGAAATAGATCAAACACCGCAGGGGTTCCCGGCGCACGATCAAACTTACCCGGAGCGGAAGAGCCAGGCAGCGTAGGTTTTAAGCAAGATGTTGATAAAGAATTAAAGACCATGAATTATGAAAATACGAAGACCGTGAGAAATGTCAAAGAACCTGTGGGTCAAATAGAAAAGCTCAGTGTGGCCGTCCTCATTGACGGTGTCACTACAACCACAATAGACAAAGACGGAAAAGTAACAGAAAAGTGGGCCCCCCATTCCGCCGAGGACTTAGCTAAATACGAGTCTATTGTGAAGAACGCCATCGGTTTTGATGAAAAACGTGGTGACCAAGTCAAAATTGAAAACATGAGATTCACCCGAGAAGATTTCACAGACAGCGATAAGATGCTCAACATGCTTGAGAGAAAGAAACTTATTTCTTATTTAGCAAAATGGGGAGTCATAGCTCTAAGTTTTGCATTCTTCTTCTTTGTTGTTGTCAGACCCTTCATGAGATGGATCACAGAAAGCTTCCAAGACTCTGTGGATGACATGCTTCCAAAAACCATTGAGGAATTGGAGGACCTGCAAAAAGTAGACAATAGTCTTCCGG
>JBBQPV010000161.1:0-5464 GCA_038216925.1 Bdellovibrionia bacterium | reverse complement strand
AATAAGTATTAATGCCAATACTGCTGGTTTAAGTGGAACTGCAAAAGTGTATGTGTACGCCACTCCCACGGGAACTCCTATTCCAACAACTGGAACCACTGCTCTAAACACCGCTCCAATGAAACTTACGGATTCTTCTACAGTTACAGGAGGACTTCCCTACATTTCCGGCACCGCCATCACTTTACCTGCAATCCCCTTTACTTCCATTTGCAATGTCCTTGGAGATGCTACTTGCACTGCTGCCGCCACTGATGGGCAGACGGTGATCATCAACATAATAGTGGATGGAACCGGAACAGGAAGTTACACACCTGGCACTGCTAACCAAGAAATAATCAGTTTTAATTTTCATTTCAATTCAACAATTCCTCTCACCACAGGACCCGCTGGAAGCGCCGTGGGTATTACAGATTTCATTGCATATCCGGGCGATGCAAAAATTCATTTTAAAAGTATCACTGAAAGTCCGGGGTTTCCTGCTCTCAATCCTCTCGCTATTCAGAAAGTTCGTTATTATTATGCCGCCGTGTCCAGTCCTGTAACCACGGCTTCAAAACTAGCTACCCTTACCGCCATTACTTACGGGAGTGCTGTTGAGCTAGCGAACGTGGACGGAACGGGGAACATAGATAATCGCTACATAAAAAAATTAACCAATGACCAATACTATTGTGTAGTGCCTGCCCTCGTAGACAATGCCGGCAACATTGGTTACTTCCTAGATGCAACCTTGAGAACAAACACCGCAAATTATTGCGCACAACCGGGAGAAGTCATTGGGCTTCTTTCTGAAAATGGCCGCTGCTTTATTGCCACAGCTGCTTTTGGATCACCCTTTACCGATGAAGTTAAAACCTTAAGAAAATTCCGAGACACTTTTTTAATTCCAAATAAATTTGGAAGGAAATTTGTATCTTGGTACTACGATCACTCCCCTGCTTGGGCGGCCAAAATTCAAGGTCATGAAGACAGAAAAGAAATTGTGCGCACATTACTTTTGCCAGCTGTTGGATTTAGCCATCTCGCTCTTAAGTGGGGCGCATTTAACACGGTATTATTTTTTGCAACTTTACTGCTACTCCCTTTACTCTTTGTTCAATATTTCATTTTCAAAAGACGGAGTAAAGTAGAGTGAGAATTTTATTGATCACTTTATTTTTCTTAGCTTACTCGAATCTAGGCCAAGCCCAGTCCAAAATGAAAATCAAATCCTTTGAGCCCGAAGACGGTATTGAAACAATCGAAGGTGATGATGCGGTAGACAGCGCCATTGAAAATCGAGAGAACGACAAACTTGATGCGGAAATTCAGTATGACGATGAAAAAAAACGCGCTGAAGAACAAAAGGCCATAGATTTAGAAAATGAACCTATAAACAAAAAAACCGTGGGTAACGTCAAAGATCAAATGAAAGAACGGTATCCAGATGATGGCGTGCACACCCAGATTGTTCCATATTACGCCAACAAACCCGCCCCAAAACTTCAAAAGAGACTGAGAAACGGAACAAAAATTTATAAAGTGCAACAATCTCCACAACACTATAGTGGTGGGGTTCGTGTGGGTCCATATTACCCTTCAAAATTAACGGGAGACACTTTGGGGGTGACCTATCAAAGCATGTACGGAAAAGTCAGCCCGGTTTTAGTGAATTTTGATTTTGAATATCAGTTTTTTAAGAACCCAGGAAAGTTAGGCTTACAAACCAGCCTTGGCTTTTTCACCGCCCAGGGAAACGGCAGGTTCAAAACTCATCCCACAGATATCCCCGCCGATGAAGTTTTCACTCTATACACTTTTCCCATTCAACTTACGGCGCTATATCATGCTCAGTTTTGGGACAAACAACCCATCGTACCTTTTGCGGGGGCAGGAGTGAGTTACTTCGGGATGATTGAATCCCGAGGCGATAAAGACAAATTTTCAGACAGCGTGAAATTTGGCGGAGGGGCCGCATTTCAGTGGACCGCCGGCGTTCAGATTCAATTAGATTGGCTTGATAGAGAAGTGATCTGGGAATTGGATCACGATTATGGTATTAACCATATCTACTTGACTGCTGATGCGCGCCAATATCTTGGACTCAGCAACATCTATGATTTTTCAGCCTTTTATTATGAAGGTGGATTGTTGTTTGAATTCTAAAGTTTGCCTCACAATTGAATACGATGGGACTGCCTACTTTGGTTGGCAGTTTCAAGGTGATGATAAGCCCTCCGTTCAACAAAAACTTGAAGAGGCCCTAGCTATTTTATTTAATGAAAAAGTCGGTCTTGTGGGCGCAAGTCGTACGGATAAGGGAGTCCATGCTCGAAATCAAGTAGCCCATTTTAGAGCTCCTCGAGAAGTGGACACCTACAATTTTATCAGGGCATTTCCAGCGTATCTTCCCCCAGACATTGTGGTTAAAAAAGCGGAGCTTGTGCCCGATGACTTTCACGCCATTAAATCCGCCGTGGCAAAAACCTATGTGTACCGGATTTGGAATAATGATATTCCCAGTGCCCTCTTACTCAACCGCGCATTGTGGATTAGAAAACCCCTGGATATTGAACGGCTTAACAGGGCGTGTAGACATTTGATTGGCACCCAGGATTTTAACTGTTTCCGGTCTGAGGGCACTGAGACTCAAACTACTGTAAGGACGATCAACTCAGCTAAGTTTATAAAATCAGAAGGATTTATTGAATTTCATATCAATGGTTCTGGCTTTTTAAAACAAATGATCCGGAATATTGTAGGGACTTTACTTCAAATTGAAATGAACGGCCGAGATGAGGACAGCATTCCAGCCCTGATTGCATCAAGGGACCGGACCCAAGCCGGACCCACTGTTGAACCCCAGGGCCTCTATTTAGAGAAGGTTCATTACACATAATTTTCCCATATTCCAGTCTTGTCTGGATCGTCAGACTCGAAAATTTGGGACGCCATCCATGGCTCTGAGGGTCACTCGTGTTACATCCATGTCTCCCTAGCCCAAATTTCCGAGCCCGAGACCCAGCCAAGATTAAAAACATCGAAGGTTAGGAGCAAAATCCGAAAAGAGAAGGCTAAAGCGATGATCATGGATGATCAAATCGCCAAAGCTCAGGATGGCGGCCTTCTCTTGAGGATTCTTGCTTCTAACTTCGAAGCAGACTTTAATTGACAAGTCCGCTCAATCGCTGTAGAAATCCTGTTTACACATAATTGAAATACGGAGAATTTATGTCCAATAAAACCTACAACCCCAGTACTTATTTTGCCAAAACAGGGGAAGTTGAAAGAAAATGGCATGTCGTAGATGCCAGCGGAAAGATTTTGGGCCGCCTTTCTACAGAGATCGCAATGATTCTTCGTGGAAAAAATAAACCACAGTTTACTCCTCACACCGATGCAGGTGATTTTGTTGTTGTTATCAACGCAGAAAAAATTGAACTCACTGGAAACAAATGGGTAGAGAAAAAATATTATCGTCACTCAGAATGGTTTGGCGGTTTAAAAAGTTTATCTGCTGAACAGTTAAGAGAAAAAGATCCTGGATTTATTATTGAGAAAGCTGTTTGGGGAATGCTTCCTAAAAACAAGTTGTCTCGACAGCTCATTAAAAAATTAAAAATTTACGCAGGGCCTGAGCATCCACACAAAGCTCAAAAAGCAGAAGCCCTTAACATAGCCGCGGAGTAATAAATGGCATCAAAAGAACAAGTATTTTACGCAACCGGAAGACGCAAAACCAGCGCAGCACGAATTTTCATGAAGCCTGGAAAAGGAAAGTACACCGTCAACTCTCTTCCCTTTGATGAATACATTCAAAGAAAATCTGGTCAAATGGTCATGCTTCAACCTTTGGAGCTTACAGCAACTGCCGCGAAAGTAGACGTGAATGCAACTGTTGAAGGTGGCGGAGAAGCCAGCCAAGCAGGAGCTTTGAGACATGGTATTGCTCGCGCATTATTGGCGTTCAACCCTGAGCTAAGAGCTATGTTGAAAAAAGCTGGGTACTTGACTCGTGATCCTAGAATGAAAGAACGTAAAAAATACGGTTTACGTGGCGCTCGCCGAAGATACCAGTACAGCAAACGTTAAGAGGTACGCCGTTCCCTTTTCAGTAAACGGCGCGGCATTTCTAAATATTGGAATTAGATGCTTCGCTGTTAAGCGAAGCTGCAAAGCAAAAAGAGCTGATCAAAAATCAGCTCTTTTTTTTACCAAAAGGTGACAGCCCACTTTTCAATAGGCAGCGCAGCATAATTTAGTGGGTAAGAGCTCGTTGCGTGGCACCGCTCACCAGCGCTTGAATCATAAAACCACCAAAACCCGGGGAACCCTGCGACTCAAAACTGAGCTTATTTGGAATCTCAAAGTTAAGAGAACATTTATCTTGCCCGCAATGAAGAACGCGGTTCTTGTCTAAGACATCTAATTTCTGATTTTTAGATAAATCCATTAAACCAATGATTTCGTTAATCTCAGAATCAGTTAACTTGACGTCCATTTTTTCCAAATTGATAACACCTACTCTTTTATCGTTTGAGCGAGCAAAAATAGTTTTTGGTTTAAAGGTCAAATCGCAAATCTTACCACGGCAATTTACCCTGGTTCCAGAAGTGAGAAGCCTCTCTGAAGGTTCTTTTTTAACAACCATAGATTTAGCCGACTGCAGATCTTTTCTAGAGAATTCCACAATATTTTCAATCTTAATGGGTCCATCGGTTTTGGAAGCCGTCGCACAACCAAGAGCCAAAAATGGCAGAATTAAAGATGGTAAATAGGTTTTCAAAATCTACTCCTTCAAAAAGTTAATGCACCGTTTACTGAAAAGGGAACGGCGTACCTACCAGTTTAACAAATAGGAAAATATGAGTGGGGCCACGATGGTTGCGTCAGACTCAATCACATGTTTTGGAGTGTCAACGCCTAGCTTAGCCCAAGTGATTTTCTCGTTGGGAACAGCGCCGGAGTAGGACCCATAACTTGTGGTGGAATCAGAAATCTGGCAAAAATAGCCCCAGAGTGGAGTGTTGGTTTGCTTCAAATCTTGAATGAGTGAGGGCACCACACAAATTGCAAAATCCCCAGCTATACCTCCTCCAATTTGGAAATAACCAATGGATCCTTTTTTGGTTGCATCGGGATACCAAGACATCAGCTCTCTCATGTACTGAAGACCGGTTCTTACGGTGTGCTCATTTTTAATATCACCCTCAATACAGTGAGCGACATAAATGTTCCCCAAGGTTGAATCTTCCCAACCGGGAACAAAAATAGGGAGATTTTTTTCTGCTGCTGCTAATAGCCAGCTATTTTTTGGATCAATTTCATAATGTTTTTTCAATTCACCGGAGAGAAGCATCTTATATAAAAACTGATGGGGAAAATAAGTTTCACCAGCTTTATCCGCCCGAGACCAATGATCCAAAACAGAAGCTTCAATTCTTCTCACAGCCTCATCTTCTGGAATACAAGTATCCGTCAC